>CAVALS010000100.1:0-10204 GCA_963589385.1 Bacteroidaceae bacterium | reverse complement strand
GCGGCGGTATGTACTAAGGCCGACAAGGTCTAGAACTCCCACCGGGAATCCGGGGGCGTGACGGGGTTTCTCTCCGGAACGTCCTCGGACATGCAAAGAGGCTCCGCATCGTGCTTCGCGCTGCGGAGCCTCTTTGCGTCCTGCGGAATGTTCCGGAGAGAAACCCCGTCACGCCCCCGGATCCCCTGCGTTTACGGCCTTGAGGTCGGCTCGCGGAGAAAGTCGTGGTTGATGGGAGTACGTGTCCCTTTCGCTGTTTCGCGGCTTTGCCGCGAAAGGCGCGTTACTTTGGGATGGGTGGGGAACGTGGTTGTTGCGGCAACTAATCCCCGCCACAAATTACCCTCGGCATACTTGCGCGAACGATTGCTCGTGCTACACTTGCAATTGCTGTTTCAGGGCGGGGTGGAATTCCCCACTGGCGGTAAATCGGGCGGTGCCAAAGGGGCGCCGTGGAGCAGGCGAGGTGCCTGCGACTGAGCCGATGAGTCCGCGACCCGTGCGTGTGTTGGTTCGCATGCCGGCTGAACTGGTGAGATCCCAGTACCAACGGTTAGAGTCCGGATGAAAGAGGCAGGTGATCTTATGTCTGAACAGTCGCAGCATATCCATTTTGAGAACACGAATAGGTGGAGCACCAAACAGCTCGTTACCATGGCGCTGATGTGCGCCCTGGGCGCCCTGTTTATGTACGTGCAGCTGCCTATCCTTCCTTCGGCGCCGTTTTTGACGTATGACCCGTCGCTGGTTCCGGCGATGGTGTGCGGGTTTGCATATGGCCCCGGTTCCGGTACCGCTGTTGCTGCTATGGCAATCGTTATCCATGCGCTCACTACGGGTGACTGGGTCGGTGCGCTTATGAACTTGGTTGCCACGCTGGGCTACATTTTGCCCGCGGCTATCGTCTACCAGAAGATGCATACCTATAAGGGTGCCGTGATTGGCCTGGTGCTCGGCGTCATTGCCGCTACGGCGCTGTCTATGGTCGCAAACCTTACCATTGGCGTATGGTTCTGGTATGGCTCGGTCGATGCGATCGCCCCGCTCATGATTCCTGCCGTACTGCCGTTCAACCTTATCAAGACCGTGCTTAACTCGGTGTTGACGCTGGCGGTGTATAAAGCAGTCTCCAACCTCATCACGCCTAAAAAGGACCAGGTCAAAGGCCGCGCATGATTGAGTGTCGAGGCGTTTCCTTTAGCTATGACGGTGCCGTGTCGGCACTCGATGGTGTCGATCTGAACATCGAGGACGGGGAGTTTTTCTGCATCCTCGGTGGCAATGGGTCGGGCAAGTCGACGTTTGCCAAGCATCTGAATGCGCTGTTGCAGCCCGATGCGGGCACGGTACGCATCAACGGCATGGATGCGTCCGACCCCGAGCTGGTCTACGACATTCGTTCGACCGCGGGCATGGTATTCCAGAATCCCGACGACCAGCTGGTGGCAACGCTTGTCGAAGATGACATTGCGTTTGGTCCCGAAAACCTAGGCGTGCCATCGGTACAAATTGGGCAGCGCGTACGCGAGGCGCTGAAGGGCGTGGGCCTGGTGGGCTTTGAGCGCCACGAGACCCACGCGCTTTCGGGCGGCCAAAAGCAGCGCGTGGCGCTTGCCGGCGTGCTTGCCATGGAACCGCGCGTGCTCATATTGGACGAGGCCTCCTCGATGCTCGATCCGCGCGGACGCAAGGGCCTCATGAAGGCTTGCCGCGCGTTGCACGATCGCGGCATGACCATCGTGATGATTACGCACTTTATGGAAGAGGCCGCCGAGGCAGATCGCATCGCGGTGTTTCAGGCGGGACGAGTTGCCATGTTGGGCACGCCCGAGGAGATTCTGACGCGGGCAGATGAGCTCGCGGAGCTCAACCTAGATATGCCGGCGTCGTGCCGTTTGGGCATGGCGCTTCGTGCGAAGGGCGCGCCCGTTCACGCGCAGGTGCGCGAGGTGGATATGGTCGCCGAGGTTGCGCAGACTTATGCCGAGCGAAGTGGGGCAGACATCGCGGGGCAGTCTTCCGTATCCCAGTTGGAAATCGCTGACGGCACTGTTCCGGTAGACAACGAGGACAACGCGTCGGAGCCCGTCATCGAGCTAGCCCGTGTTTCGTACAGTTATTCGCTCAGTCCGCGCGAGCGCCGCCGCTGGCATAAGCGCTCGGCCACTGCGGGCAAATCGAACAAACAGGCTCTCTGGGGAAACGACCCCAGCAGCCCGTGGGCACTGCGTGATGTATCGCTGACGGTGCGTCGCGGCGAGTTCCTGGGTTTGGCAGGTCATACCGGTTCGGGTAAGTCGACGCTGGTCCAGCATCTCAACGGTTTGATTCGTCCCCAGGAGGGAAGCGTTTGCGCGCTGGGGCTCGACCTATCAAACAAGAAAGACGCCGCCGCTGTTAAGGCCAAGGTCGGCGTGGTGTTTCAGTATCCCGAGCGCCAGCTATTTGCCGAAACCGTGGCGCAGGACGTGGCGTTTGGTCCGCACAACCTTGGCTTGTCGCAGGCCGAGGTTGCCCGCCGCGTTGAGACATCGCTCTCGCGCGTGGGCCTCGACCTTTCCACGGTCGGCGACAAGAGTCCCTTTGAGCTTTCGGGCGGTCAGCAACGGCGTGTGGCATTCGCCGGCGTACTCGCCATGGAGCCCGAAGTCCTGGTGCTCGATGAACCCATGGCGGGGCTCGATCCGGCTGCGCGCAGGGATTTCCTAGGGCTCATCGACCGACTTCACCGCGATGGCCTGACCGTTGTCATGGTTTCGCACAGCATGGATGACCTGGCCAATTGCTGCGACCGTATTGTCGTGATGAACGAGGGCGCGGTGTTTGCCGAGGGCACGCCCGCTCAGGTGTTTGCGCATGCCGATGAGCTCAAGTCGATCGGCTTGGGCGTTCCCGCCGCCCAGCGTATGGCGCTGGCGCTTACGGAGGCGGGCGTGCCGCTGCGTCGCGGCGGGCTCTATACGGTTGAGTCGTTGGCCGACGAGTTGGCAGATTTGCTGATCGGTCGCCCAGACGGTTCTTCTAACGTCTCGGACATTGCTAAATCCAAGACGGTCGCGCGAGAGGAGGGCTGCTGATGGAGGCGTTTTCGTTTGGCAGTTACTATCCCGGCGATAGTGCAATCCACCGCCTGGACCCGCGAACCAAGTTGCTCTTGGGCTTTGTGTTTCTGATCACGACGCTCACGGTCAGTGGCTTCCGCGGGCTGGCCCCGGTCGCAATTTTCGTTGTGCTGACCTATGCCGTGTCTCGGGTGCCGGTTCGTCGCGTTCTGTCGTCGATGGCGCCGCTACTGGCGATCGTCGTCGTGGTCGCGGTGCTCAACTTGTTTACCGATCAGAGTGGGCGCATCCTGTGGCAGCTCGGCTTTCTGCAGATAAGCGAGGGCTCGCTGCGTTCTGCCGCCTTTATGGCGTGCCGCCTGACTCTGATGATGGCCGGCATGAGCGCCATTACGCTCACCACGCCCACGCTCGACCTCACCGCGGGCTTTGAGCGTCTGCTCGCACCGTTTGCGCGCGTGGGGCTCCCTGCGCATGAGCTCGGCATGATTATGGGTATCGCGCTGCGCTTTATGCCGCAGTTTGCCACCGAGATGAAGCAGACGGCGGACGCGCAAGCAAGCCGCGGTGCGCGCGTGACGGGAGGCCCGCTCGGCGGCGTGCGTATGCTCGGCAGTGTGGCGATTCCGCTGTTCACGGGCGTGTTCCGTCATGCCGAGACGCTTTCGGCCGCCATGGATGCCCGTTGCTATCATGGCGAGCAGGGCCGCACGCGTCTGCATGCGCTTGCATTTGGCCGCGGCGATGCGTTGGCGGTGGTGGTGACGGCGTTGCTGCTCATCTGCGTCATCGTCATCAATCTTCAACTTGTTTAGGCGCGATTCGAGCGCAGGAAAGGGGTCCCTATGACCGACAACGACCGCACGGCGCAGCTCGAGCGCGCCTGCACATACCTCAGGCGCATCCCCGCGTGGTTTCTGGCTACGACTGATGCGAACGATGGGCATCAGCCGCGCGTAAGGCCGTTCTCGTTTGCCATGGTCGATAACGGCAAGTTGTGGTTTTGCACGTCGCGCGATAAGGACGTGTGGGCCGAGCTCAGCGCGAACCCCAAGTTTGAGCTTTCGGGCTGGAAGCCGGGGGAGTGCTGGATCGTATTGACCGGCGAGGCCGCGCTCGAGGACGATGTGGTCGTGAGCGACCGCGTTCGCGAAGCAGGCTTTAAGCACATGGTGGGCATTGGCGAGAATCACGAGAGCGCCAACGACGGCCGCCTTGCGTTTTTCTCGGTCCGCAATATCGTCGCCCGCTTCTGTGATATCGACGGCAGCGAGGAGCGCCTGGAGCTCTAGTTCACACAAACCAGGCTCCCAAACTAGCTAGTACAGGAGGAAACGTGGACGGATTGAATACGGTTTTGGAGTATCTGACGTCGGTGCCGGCATGGTATTTGGCGACGAGCGTTGACGGACAGCCTCATGTGCGTCCGTTTTCGTTTGCGCAGATCCAGGATGGCAAGCTGTGGTTTGTAACAGCGCGCACCAAAGATGTGTGGCAAGAGCTGCTGCAAAACCAGCGCTTTGAGGCCACGAGTTGGTGGCCGGGCCATGGCTGGCTCATCTTGCGCGGGCGTGCCGGCTTGGATGACCGGGCTTTAGACGAAATGCGCGAAGCCGGGTGGAAGCATCTAGAGCACCTGGGCGAGCACTATGAGGGGCCTAACGACCCCGCGCTTGTCTTCTTTAGCGTCGAGGATTCCGAGGCATTTATCTGCAATCACGACGAATGGGTGCCGGTCGAGCTCTAGCCAGCTGGCTCATCCTAACAACTTGGTTTTCGCATGGGCGGGCCCCGTATTGCCCGGCGCCGTTAGGAGCGCCGGTCAATACGGGGCCCGCTCCATTTGTCAATTCCTTCAAGCGAATGTGTCGGGAATGTTTCAATGCATGAATATGCAAGCCATTTATGTGTTCATGCATCTTTTGGTGCTAAAGTTTCAACCCACCTCATAACGACTGCTGTGAAATGCGCATCGGTGCATAAATCGCAGACAAGGAGTCTGATATGTCTTTGAAGGTTGGAATCGTCGGCGCGGCTGGATATGCCGGAGCCGAGCTCATTCGCCTCGTCCTCGGTCATCCCGAGTTTGAACTTGCTGCCATTACGTCCAACGCCGATGCCGGCCAGCCGTTGTCTGCGGTGTATCCGAGTTTCGCCGGCGTAAGCGATCTTGTCTTCACGACGCATGACGCCCCCGAGCTCAAGAACTGCGATGCGGTCTTTTTGGCCGTGCCGCACACGGCTGCCATGGCACAGGTGCCCGCCCTGCTTGCCGCGGGAGTCTCCTGCATTGACCTCTCGGCCGACTATCGCCTGAGCGATCCGGCCACCTTTGAGGCCTGGTATGCCGCCGAGCACACGAGCCCCGAGCTACTCAAGACCCGCGCCTTTGGTCTGCCCGAGCTGTTCTGCCAGGATTTGGAGACCGCTGCATCCGACCACGCCGACGGCAAGCCCGTGCTGGTCGCCTGCGCCGGTTGCTATCCCACCGCAACGAGCCTTGCTGCCGCGCCTGCCGTGCGCGCTGGCTGGGTGGGCGAGAGCGGTCCCGTGATCGTCGACGCTATCAGCGGCGTGACGGGTGCCGGTAAGTCCTGTAACGCCCGCACCCATTTTTGCAGCGCGGAGGAGAACCTGGAGGCCTATGGCGTGGGCAAGCATCGTCACACGCCCGAAATCGAGCAGATCTTGGGCCTAACCGATCGCGTCGTTTTTACCCCGCACCTGGCACCGCTCAAGCGCGGTCTGCTCTCTACGGTGACGATGCCGCTTACGCCGCAGGCTATCGATACCTTGACCCTTGAGGACGTTGTCGACCATTACAAGCAGTTCTACGCCGGTCGCATCTTCGTGCGCGTACTCGATGTCGGCCAGCAGCCCAAGACGGCCTCGGTCGTCGGCACCAATGCCGCCCAGATTGGCCTCGCGCTCAACAAGCGCGCGGGCGTTCTGGTGGCTACGGGCGCCATCGACAATCTGTGCAAGGGTGCAGCAGGCCAGGCGGTCCAGTGCGCCAACATCGTCTTTGGTTTTGACGAGCGACGAGGCTTGCCCACAGTGGCGTGCCCGGTGTAGCACATTCGATTGTTAGCGATTTGGTAGTCGGGCATCGAGTGGGGCGCCACTCTTAAGCTGGTCTCGTGATTGTGGCTGGCGTGGCGCACCAACCGATGCCCATTTTTTGTTTGACATAAGGAGTCATAAAGACGATGAATACAGAGCAGTTCGATATCAAGATTCGTGCCGTAGAGGGCGGCGTAACGGCGGCAGCCGGCTTTAAGGCGGCGGGCATCCATGCCGGATTCCGCAAGAATCCCGAGCGCTTGGATTACGCGCTCGTCGTGCCCGATAAGCCCTGTCCCGGCGCCGGTGTGTTTACGACCAACCGCTTTTGCGCAGCGCCCGTGCAGGTGAGCCGCGCCAATTTGGGCGGTGCCGATAAGGGCTATGGCATCATCGCCGGTGTCTCGGTCAATTCCGGTAACGCCAACGCGGCCACCGGTGAGACGGGCCTTGCCTGCGCGCGCGAGACGTGCAACATCGCCTCGCAGGTCATCGGCTGCGAGCCTCAGCAAATCCTGGTCGCCTCCACGGGCGTGATTGGCCAGATTCTGCCGATCGACACGTTTGAGACCGCCGTTCCTGCTGCCTACGAGGCGCTTTCCGCCCACGGTGGCGCCGATGCCGCCCGCGCTATCATGACGACCGACACGCACTCCAAGGAGTATGCCGTGTGTTACCGCAGCGAGGCCGCGGGGCACGCAGGCAATGCCTATACGGTGGGTGGTATGTGCAAGGGCTCGGGCATGATCATGCCCAACATGGCAACCATGATCGCGGTCATAACTACCGATGCCCCCGTCGAGCCGGCGGCGCTCCACGCCCTGTTGCTCTCCACCGTCAAGCAGACCTTCAACAAGGTAACGGTCGACTCCGACACCTCGACTAACGACACCTGCATCATGCTTGCTTCCGGCGCTGCCGCAGATGCCGAGCCTATTGTCGAGGGATCTGACGCCTTCGACGAGCTGGCCTTTGCCGTACATGAGGTGTGCGAGAGCCTGGCGCGCAACATCGCCGCAGATGGCGAGGGCGCATCCAAGCTCGTGACGGTTAACGTCACCGGCGCCGTGAACGACGAGGAGGCCGATATCACCGCTCGTGCTGTCGCCAACTCGCCGCTCGTTAAGACCTGCATCGCCGGCCACGACTGCAACTGGGGCCGCGTTGCCATGGCGCTCGGCAAGTGCGGCGTGCAGTTTAACCAAGAAGATGTGTCCATCGACATGATGGGTATGCCCGTCTGCCGTGATGGCCTGACCGTTCCCTTTGACGAGGACGAGGCGCTGCGTCGCTTTGAGGCGCCCGAGATCGTGATCTCAGCAGACCTGGGCGCAGGGGACGCGGCGACCACCGTGTGGACTTGCGACCTCACGCACGAGTACATCTCCATTAACGGTGATTACCGTTCCTAGAGTCCCGATGTGCCGCGCGTCCCGCTGCAATCGCGGGCAACGAGGTGCGGCGCGATAGCTACACGAAAGACGAGGCAGACTATGAAGTTCGCACGCGATTGCCGCTCGAGCGAATCCAACGAAGTTACCGCGCAGCTGCTGTTCGAGGCGCTGCCATGGATTAAGAACCTGACCGGTAAGACGGTCGTTATCAAGTACGGCGGTGCCGCCATGGTCGACGAACAGCTGCGTCGTGACGTGATGAGCGACATCGTCTTGCTCAAGATTATCGGCATGCGTCCTGTTATCGTCCACGGTGGCGGCAAGGCCATCAACGAGGCGCTCAGCCACTACGATATCCCCGTCGAGTTTAAGAACGGCCAGCGCGTGACTACGCCTGCCACCATGGACATCGTGCGCGAGGTACTGGGTGGCAAGGTCAATCAGGAGCTGGTCGCGGCGCTCAACCACCACGGCAACCTGGCCGTGGGCGTGTCCGGCAGCGACGCCGGCACCCTTATCGCCGAGCCACTCGACCCAGAGCTCGGCCGCGTAGGCAAGGTCACGCACGTCAACACCGACTATATCGAGCGTTTGCTCGACAGCGAGTACATTCCCGTTATCGCCACGGTCGCGGCGGGGGAGGACGGCGGCTTCTTCAACATCAACGCCGATACCGCCGCCGGCGCCGTTGCGGCGGCGCTTCATGCGCACAAGGCGATTTTCTTGACCGACGTCGACGGCCTGTACAAGGACTTTAGCGACAAGGATTCGCTCATCTCCAACCTGACGCTCGATGAGGTCAATGAGATGCTCTACGGCGGCGAGGTCGACAAGGGCATGATCCCCAAGCTGCGCGCCGCCGTCGATGCGCTTACCGCTGGCGTGTTCCGAGCCCACATCATCAACGGCACGACGCCGCACTCGCTGCTGCTGGAGCTGCTGACCGATGCTGGCGTCGGTACCGTGATCCACTCCACCGAGACGGCCTACGAGTTCGATACGCATCCGCACCCGCTTTCGACGTTTGCGGCGCGCCTGACCGAGAACCTCGACGAGGTCGAGAAGCTCCAGACGGTTTAACGTCCTGGCGCCGCATCCTAACACCCATAGCCCGCGCCGCCCGGCGCTCGACGAAAGGCATCCCATGTCACTTGCTGCTCAACAATCGCTCGAATCCCACTACGTTATGCATACCTTTGGCCGCTCACCGGTAGAGTTTGTCGAAGGCCACGGCATGAAGCTCACCGGCGATGACGGCCGTGAGTATCTTGACTTTCTCGCTGGTATTGGCGTGTGTAGCCTAGGCCACGGTAATTCTGCAGTGCTTTCGGCGGTCGAGGCTCAGGCCAAAAAGCTTCTGCATGTGTCTAACTACTTCTACATCGAGCAGCGTGGCCAGGTCGCGGCGCTGCTGTCCAAGCTTGCAAACGACGACGTAGATGGTGCGTGCGTGCTGG
Organism: Bacteroidaceae bacterium; assembly: GCA_963589385.1. Classification (GTDB taxonomy): domain Bacteria; phylum Actinomycetota; class Coriobacteriia; order Coriobacteriales; family Coriobacteriaceae; genus Collinsella. Next base: position 1,228 of record CAVALS010000100.1, on the reverse strand, counting down.
CCGATGCCATCGCCGCCGGCGATGAGACCACGGCCGCTGCGCTCGGTGCCCCAGCTGCGGACGAGCAAGTGTGGGAGACGTTCTTTGCCAATTCTGGTGCCGAAGCCAACGAGGGCTCGATGAAGCTCGCGCGTCTGTACGCCAAGCGTGCCGGTAACGGCGGCAACACCATCGTATGCATGCGCGGCGGCTTCCACGGCCGTACGCTCGAGACCATTGCCGCCACCATGCAGGATTGGCTACAGGACAGCTTCCGTCCGCTGCCGGGTGGCTTTGTGGCCTGCACGCCCAACGATGTCGACGAACTGCGCTCGATCTTTAAGCAGCTGGGAAGCGAGGTCTGCGCCGTCATGCTCGAGCCGATTCAGGGCGAGAGCGGTGTGCACCCCATGACCGAGGAGTTTATGGCGGCGGCGCGCGACTTGGCACACGAGGTGGGCGCCGTTCTTATCGCCGACGAGGTCCAGTGCGGCATCTTCCGCTCCGGCAAGCCGTTTGCATTCCAGACCTATGGCGTGGAGCCCGACATTATGAGCCTTGCCAAGGGCATTGCCGATGGCGTGCCCATGGGTGCCGTGGTGGCAAAGAAAGAGATTGCCGACGTGTTTAAGCCGGGCGACCACGGCTCGACCTTTGGCGGTAGCTGCTTGGCTGTCGCGGCGTGCGCTGCGACGCTCTCCGTGCTCGTGTGCGGCGATTATGCCGAGCATGCTGCCAAGGTGGGTGCTTATATGGAGCAGGCGCTGGCTAAGCTTCCGCACGTGGTAGAGGTGCGTGGCCGTGGCCTGATGCTCGGCTGCGATCTGGACGATACCGCGGGTGATGCACACGACGTTGTGGCCCGTGCATTGGGGGCTGGTGCCGTGATTAACGCTACGGGTGCCCATACGCTGCGTTTCCTGCCGCCGCTCGTCTGCGAGGAAGCCGACGTGGATAGCCTGATCGAGATTTTGTCGGACGTTTTGGCCTAACACAACGCAATAGCTCAATTTGGACCGGGTTCCGGACTGCGGACGTGCCCTATGCGGCACGATTCAGCGGTCTGGCCCCCGTTTTGTCTTAGATTTGCTAAGGCGGGGGAGACCTGCTGGTCAAAAAACATCAAATATGAGTACTGTTACCGATTTGGTAGCAGCAATTTTGGACTAATAAGGCTAGATAGCAAGACGAAATGGTAGCGCGCAGAGATGTGGTGTAAGAGGCGGGGCATGCCCCGCCTCTTCCCTTT
>CAVALS010000099.1:0-10403 GCA_963589385.1 Bacteroidaceae bacterium | reverse complement strand
CAAGACGCTCCCCTCAAACGACGAACCCATCAACGCAACCATACAAGAAGAGAGCGCGGACAAAGAAGCAGGTGCGGGCGACACGCCGTCGCCGACAAACGGCATCCCAGCTTCTCTCGAAGCACCGAATGAGCCCGCTAACGATCCAAACGATCCCGAGCTCGCGGACAGTCTGGGGCTTGCTGATCCTCAAGAGATCGATGAAGGTAACTGCTGCGTGCTTGCCGCGCTCGACCACACAGAGGTCATCGACGCTGCGGACATCGAAGTTGCCGCCGCCAATCAACCCGTCCGCAAGTCGGCCATCATCGCATTTCCCGAATCCATCGAAGTCGTCTTTTTGCCATCGGGCGAGGTCGTGGCCCCAACACTGCTCACCTTGTTGGGCGCCAAGAATACTCGAAACGAAATTAAAAAGGTCACGGTTGTCGACCCTGCAACCACCGCCAAGCTGCGTCTATACGCCGTTGCTCCAGATGGAGGCAAGACCTTGGAATTCGATGGCGACACACTCCTAGCCTGGCGACGTCTGGACATTATGCAAGACGTCTCGTATCAGATCGAACTCGAAGGGTTTGATCGTGCCCGCGATGCCAATATCATCGCCGCGGCTATTGAATCCCCACAGCGGCTTATGACACTGCGCTTTGACTACTATCCCTATGTCCCGACAACCACCTGAGGCTTAAATGCTGCGCATCATTCCTAACACCACTTATATAACCGTATTAGATGAGTCGCGATGTGCCTCGCATTTCGTTCTGCTACGATTGCCACGTTGGCATCAATACAGGAGGGCTCATGCCGGGCTTGGGAACAATCATCAACGTTGTGCTTTTAGTTGCGGGCGGTCTTTTGGGATTAGCGGGCGGCCGCTTCATTACACCGCGCATCCAAGACACGCTCATGAAAGCATCGGGGCTGTGCGTCCTGTTTATCGGCCTGGGCGGCACCATGCAAAAGATGCTCCTTATCGATGGGGAAGCGCTGGCGACCACCGGCACCACCATGCTCATTGTCTCGTTCGCCCTCGGCTCGCTCATCGGCGAGGCCGTCAACTTGGAAGCCGCCATCGAGAACCTTGGCGAATGGCTCAAGCGCAAGACTGGCAGTGAGGGCGATAACGAGTTCACCAACGCTTTTGTCTCGACTTCACTCACCGTGTGTATCGGTGCCATGGCTATCGTGGGATCAATCCAAGACGGCCTGCTCGGCGACTGGTCCACGCTCGCCCTCAAGGGAGCGCTGGACTGCATCATCGTCTGCACCATGACGGCCTCGCTCGGACGCGGCTGCATCTTCTCGGCCCTGCCCGTAGCCGTGTTCCAGGGGACGATCACGTTGTTTGCCGGCGCGCTCTCCCCCATCATGACCACAGCAGCCCTCAACAGCCTTTCGCTCGTAGGCTCCATGCTCATCTTCTGCGTCGGCGTCAACCTCATCCGTCCTCAGACCTTCCGCACGGCCAATATGCTCCCCTCCGTCGTCATCGCCGTCATCTACGCCCTCCTGTTCTAAATCTATCAACGCAGCGGCATCCCGAACACCTGTTTGATGCTGTGCTATGATATGAGGTCACCGAAGCTGCGTTAGGAGAGGAGAAGCGGTGGCCGACCAGGACATCAAGATGCTCATCGAGCGCATTATGGCCGAGGCCCGGACCCATCAGTCCGCCCGTTTCTCACATGAAGTCTACGCAGACGAGCCGATTCTCAAGACCGGCCGACAGATGCAGAACTTCCTCCCCGACCAGTACCGCAAAATGCGTGAGATATCGCGTTGGCAAGAAGACCCCAAGGGCGGCGCGGGCCGCTGGCTATCGGAGGCCGAGCTTTTCTACCGCCAAGGCTTGCTGATGGCCGATTTCGAGGACGACTGCCCCTACAACGGCACCTTTAAGTCGTACTTTCCCACCTACAACGCCATGAGCGACCGGCAGCTGCGCGGCTACTTTACCTGGCGTGCCCAAGTGCGCCGCGGAACCGTCGAGGAAACGTCTACGTCCTTTGCCTTTCTGTATCTCTATGAGCTGATTTGCGGCATTGGCGTAGATGACCCGCTCGATGGTTTTAACAAGATCAAGGCCTTTTGGGATGCCTACCGCGCCTTCGAGCCCGGCATCGACCGGTTTGCACGCGTGTGGTTGCAGGACTACGCCGTGTTCCACGGGCTCGACCCCAAGCTGCTTCGTGATTCCAAAACCGTCATGTTCGATTACGCCCTTATCGAGCTGCGGCGCGCGGCACGAGACCTTGTACCAGCACCGGCGCCGTCCGGCCAGACCCCTACGCGTCGCAAAACCTCCGAGCCCACGCTCCCCCTTCCGCCCGATGAGGTGCGCGAGGAGCGACTCATGGCCGCCATCAACGCCCTCTCCACGTACAACCTAAGTAGCTCGCGGCTCGACCGCAGCCACCACCGCGATCTGCGCCACGTGGCATGCGCCGTGTATGTCCGCATGGCGCGCTACTATGACACGCACCGAAAGACCGGCATCGTGGCGAGTTTATTTGGGGAGGAGACGGCCATGCCCTACACCATGTTTGCCTCGGCCGTATTCTTTGCGCCCGAGCGCCACGAGGACTGCGAATACCGCCTGGATCCTATCCATATCTACCGTTGCCAAAACGGCTTTTGGGAATGCATGCGTATCCATGGCAGTAGGCAAAAGAGTAGCAAGCTCGGTGAAATGATGCGCGCCTGCGACCAACGCCTGCGCCTGGCGCTGGACCCCGCCCATCCCCTTAAGGAAGAAAAGGTCCCCAAATATCTGGCCAAGATTATCGATGACGAGATTGTGGCATGGCTTTCGTGGGACGCCGCACACCAGCCCGTCAAGATCGATATCGATCTGAGTCAGCTGGGACACATTCGGAGCGCCGCCGTGCAAACGCGCGAAGCGCTTTTGATCGACGAGGAACGCGAGGACGGCGCACCTGTGGAAGCCGAGGCGACGCTTATAGAGCAACCGAACACCGAGTCTGCACCCGGCATGACTGCCGAACCTGGCGAGATGACCATACGGCAAAACGAACCCGACGAGCCGACTGTCTCCACCGAAGAGTTTGGCGTCGTGGCGCCGCTCCTCGCGTCTGTGGACGCACCCGTAACGCCCGCGCCCACCGAAGCTGCAAACAAACTCGCTCCCGCCGAAGATACCTTCCTTCGCGCGCTCCTCGAACAAAACGCAGCGCAAGCGACATCGGCAGTGGCGCACTCGGGCCAAAGCGAAGATATGCTCGTCGACAGCATCAACGAGGCGCTCTTTGACCTGGTGGGAGACACCGTTATCGAATTCGGCGCGGCAGGGCCGCAGATTATCGAGGACTACGAAGCAGACGTGAGAGGATACCTAGACCATGAGTGATACCGCATCCGCAGCACCCCGCGTGCCCAAGCGCGTCGCTGCCGTCATTCTAAACTCGCTCAAGGGCGGCGTGGTCCCGCGCATCGGCCTTCCTTACATCACCGTAGGGCGCGAGGTCGAGATCCGCGCCCTGCTCACCGATCTGAGTCTCATCGCCGACGGTGGCGCGAGCTTCCGCTTTCTGGTCGGTCGTTACGGCGCCGGCAAGAGCTTTTTGCTCCAGACCATCCGCACGCACGCCATGGGCGAGGGATTCATCGTCGCTGATGCCGACCTGTCGCCCGAGCGCCGCCTGCAGGGCGGCCAGGGACAGGGCCTTGCCACCTACCGTGAGCTCATCCGCAATATATCGACCAAGACGCGCCCCGAGGGCGGCGCGCTCAACCTGATTCTCGATCGCTGGGTCGCCTCATGCGCGGACGCCGATGAGTCGGCTATCAATGCCCAACTCGCTCCGCTCGAGGAAATGGTCCACGGCTTCGACTTTGCCCGCATGCTCCGTCGCTATCGCGCGGCCGTTTCCGAGGGCGACGAGGAGACCATGAACCGCGTAACCAAGTGGATCCGAGGCGAGTACCGAACCAAGAGCGAGGCGCGCGCCGAGCTGGGCTCCTCGACCATCATCAGCGATGACGACTGGTACGACTACGTCAAACTCATCGCACGCTTTTTGGTCTGCAGCGGCTACAAGGGCATGCTGGTGCTCATCGACGAACTCGTAAACCTGTACAAGATTCCCAACGCCATCACGCGCCAGTACAACTACGAGAAAATCCTCACCATGTACAACGACACGCTCCAGGGCAAGGCGCAGTACTTGGGCATGATCATGGGCGGCACGCCGACCTCCATCGAGGACCGCCGTCGCGGCGTATTCTCCTACGAGGCTCTGCGCAGCCGGCTCGCTCAGGGTCGCTTTGCACGCGAGGACCTTAAGGACATGCTCGCGCCCATCATCCGCTTGCAGCCGCTCACCTACGAGGAGCTACTGGTGCTGATCGAAAAACTCATGCAAATTCACGCCGGCTACTTTGGCTGGACGCCCACGCTTACCGAGAACGACTTGGTGGACTTCCTCAAGATTGAGTTTGGCCGCGTGGGAGCCGATACGCACCTGACGCCTCGCGAGGTAATTCGCGACTTTATCGAGCTGCTCGACATCCTATGCCAGAACCCCGATGCCAACGTTGCCGAGCTACTACAAAGCGTCGGCGGCGATAGCCTCACACCGGTCAGCGAATCGCCCGCATCACCCGATGACCGCAACTTCGCCGAATTCACCATCTAACCTGCCAAAAAGGGACAGGTTTATTTTGGCAGGTTTTATCTGGGCAAACGTCGAGGCAGTAATGCAGCAAGCCACTGCCCACCGCGTTGAGAGATTCGTTTTTGAAAGGAGGCCCCGTGAACGCCTTTGACCGCTACGCCCCGTTTATCCAAGACTTCATCTACTCCCACGATTGGGAGAGTCTGCGCTCTATCCAGGTTGCAGCGGCAGACGCCATCTTTAATACGCAGGACAATGTGCTCCTGACGGCATCCACGGCTTCCGGCAAAACCGAGGCAGCCTTCTTTCCCATCCTGACCGAGTTTTGGGAGAACCCGCCCGCAAGCGTTGGCGCCCTCTATATCGGCCCCCTCAAGGCACTCATCAATGATCAGTTCGTCCGCCTCAACGACCTATGCGAAGAGGCCGATATCCCTGTCTGGCACTGGCATGGCGATGTCTCGCAGTCGCACAAGGCTAAGCTCATCAAAAAACCGAGCGGTATCTTGCAGATTACGCCCGAGTCGCTCGAGGCGCTCCTGATCCATAAGCACATGGCAATCCCTCGTATGTTTTGCGACCTGCGCTATGTGGTTATCGACGAGGTTCATTCGCTCATGCGCGGCGACCGCGGCGGTCAGACGCTCTGCCTTATCGAGCGCCTCTCGCGCATGGCAGGCGTGCAGCCCCGCCGCATCGGCCTTTCTGCCACCATCGGCGACCCCGAGCGCACGGGCGCCTTTCTCTCACAGGGAACAGGACGCGATTGCATCATCCCCCGCTTTGAGGAACCGCGCCGCGTGTGGCGCATCTCCATGGAGCACTTCTACAACTCGGGTCCCCAGGCACAGCAGCGGGGATTCGAGAGCACGGGTCCTCAAGAGGCCGAAGTGCTTGCGTGCGAGCGCATCGAGGCGGCGGCATCCGCGGCACTGCCCGCCGGCGCCCAAGATATGCGTCACAGCGGACAGCTTGCACAGGAAGAACGCCGTCAACGTCGCGAGCAGGCGCGGGGCAAGGCCGCTCCCAAAGACCGTCGCACTTCCTCGGCCCCCGAGGGCGAAGTCGACATCCCACGAGCGGCCGAGCAGGCGCTTCTCAACCCCACCGACACGGCGCCCGACAACGCCGACCCCGGTATGGGCTATATCTTTGAGCATACGCGCGGCCGCAAGTGCCTGGTCTTTGCCAACTCGCGCGAGGAGGCAGAGGCCGTGTGTTCCATGCTGCGCAGCTACTGCGAAAGTCGACACGAGCCCGACCGCTTTCTAATCCATCACGGCAACCTTTCGGCATCGCTGCGCGAGACGGCCGAGGAGCTCATGCGCGATGAAGAACAGGCACAGACGACCGTCACCACCTCTACGCTGGAGCTCGGTATCGATATCGGCCGCCTGGAGCGTGCGTTTCAGATCGATGCGCCGTTTACCGTCAGCTCCTTTTTGCAGCGCATGGGGCGCACAGGCCGTCGCGACCTTCCACCCGAGATGTGGTTTGTCATGCGCGAGGAAGAACCCGAGCCGCGCACGATGATGCCCGAGACCATTCCTTGGAAACTCCTGCAGGGTATCGCGCTCGTACAACTCTATCGCGAAGAAAAGTGGGTCGAGCCGCCCGAGCTCGATCGACTCCCCTACAGCCTGCTCTATCACCAGACTATGTCGACCCTCGCCAGCACCGGCGAGCTCACGCCGGCCGAACTTGCCCAGCGCGTGCTCACGCTCAGCTATTTCCACCGTGTCTCGGCAGACGATTACCGTGTGCTGCTACGTCACCTCATTAAGATCGACCATATCCAGGTCACCGAAGGTGGCGGGCTCATCGTGGGTCTCGCGGGCGAGCGCATCATCAACAACTTTAAGTTCTACGCCGTGTTCCAGGAAAACGAGGAGTTTACCGTTCGCAGCGAGTCGGCCGAGTTGGGCACGATCGTCAATCCTCCACCGCCCGGTGAGCGCATCGCCATCGCAGGCCATTGCTGGATTGTCGAAGAAGTGGACTGGAAGCGCCATACCGTCTTTGCCACGCAGGTCAAAGGCCGGGTGCCGGCCTACTTTGGCGACTGCCCCGGCGACATTAACACGCATGTGCTCGAGCGCATGCGCCAAGCGCTCACTGAGCACGCGGCATATCCGTACCTTATGGGTAACGCACGGGCTCGCTTGGCGCAGGCTCGTCATACCGCCGAGATTTCGGGCGCGGGGACCAAGCCGCTCATCAACCTGGGTGGCGACACCTGGGTGCTCTTCCCCTGGTTGGGTAGCTACGCCTTCCTAGCACTCGAGCGCATGCTTAAAATCAAATGCGCCGCTGAGTTGGGCCTTCGCGGACTCGACCCGTCACGCCCGTACTTTATGCAGTTTAAGATGAAGGCCGACGAGGAGACGTTCTTTGAAGTGCTCGCCGCCGAAGCCGAGAAAGACTTCGACCCCATCGACCTCGTCTATCCCGGCGAGGTGCCTTACTTTGATCGGTACGACGAATTCGTTCCAGAAGAGCTCGTGCGCAAAGGCTTTGCCGAAGGCGTGCTCGACATCGAAGGCATGAAGCAGCGCGTTCTCGGCTGGCGCGACCACGCCTAAGACCAGTCTTTTTGGGACGGGGAGACTTATTTGTCGTGAAGGACGGTGCCGAGGAAGTCGGTGTCGAAGGGCACGGCTTCGGCAAAGGCGTAGTCGCCGTCGCTGGCGATGAGCAGGTAGTTCTCCTCGCCGCCGAACTCCGCATCGCCGCACGGGACCACCCAGGCATGGGCGAATACCTCGAGTGCCGTGGCAGCGCAGTCGCGCAGGAACGTCACGTCGCTCCCCTCGTTTGCGCTCACAATATTGGCGACGTAGACGCCACCAACATTTAGGCTGCCCCGCACTAAACGCAACGCCTCAACCGTCGCCAGCTCGCGTACGGGCTCGGCACCGCCAAAGCAATCGCTCACGACCGCGTCATAGCGACGATGGCCCACGCTCGTCACACCCAGATACGAGCGAGCCTCAGCGGTTATCACCCGCAGGCGATCGCCCGCCGCGCGCTCCAGCTCGTCTAGGTAGAACCAGCGGCGCGCCAGGCGCGTAATCTCTCCGTCATACTCGATAACGTCCATGCGCAAGCCCTCGTGCGACATCAGGGCGAATTTAGGATAGGCAAACCCGCCGCCGCCCAGCATAAGCATACGGCTGATACCGTGACCATAAGCGTCGCGCATCGCATCCTCGGCCTCAAACACGTCGTCAAACGCGCGATAGTACGCAAAGACGGGCTCCGCCCAACGATCGCCAACGTAACTCGCGCTTTGGTAGACGCCACCTTGCACCAATACACGGACTTCGTCGCCGCCCTCGTCGTGCACGCGCTTCACACGCGCCAACCCATTGCGGGTTCGCGCAACCTGCAGACAGGCAGCACGAACAGCGACAGCGGCCGCACCAAGCGCCGCGGCTCCCAGAGCAACGCCGGCAACGACGCCGGCAGAAACACTCGGCTTGTTCATCTAGAGCTCCTTTTGCAGATAAAGGCCATGGTCATAAAATCCAAGATGGCGATAGTACTCGCGTGTGCCAATCGCGCTAATCACGTTGATACGCGCATAACCCGCATCCCGGGCAATCTCGCACGCACGCTCTACGAGCAAACGCCCCAACCCGTGATGCTGCGCCGCCTGGCCCTGGTCGCCCACGCGTGCCGCCATGCCATACACGTGTACCTCGCGAATCATCGCCTCGTCCGGCGTCGTCGGCAACTCGTCCGCATGCGCGGCAACAAACGAATGGTCGGGCAGTGACAACCGCAAAAAGCCCGCGATCTTGCCCCGCGGCGTCACCCACTGCAAAAAGCGCTCGTAAGTCACCGGCGTCTCGTACGCCACTTCCTCATCAAGAGAAAGCTCATCCAAGTCGGCACCCGCGGTACTGATCTCGCGATAGCGAATCTCGCGCACCACTGCGCCTTCTCCACGAGCCGCCAAGCGATTCTCGACGAGCTGACGCAGGTTGGGCTTCTTGTTGCCCACCATAATGTCGTCGGAACTAAAGTCGCGGATCATGCGACTGATACGGCAGAACGCCGGCGTCACCACGATGTCGTCGGCTAACACATCGAGCAGCTCTTCCTCGGTATAGGGACGCCACTCGCCGCGCTCATAGCAGCCCACCAGACGCGAGCCCTCGATGAGCGCACACGGGTAGACCTTGACCTCGTCGGGCATAAAGGCCCCCTCGGTCATAAAGCGCTCGTAGTCGCGCTTGTCCCCTTCGGGCGTGGCGCCCAGCAAGTTGAGCATAAAATGCGCGTGAATCTTAAAGCCAAACAGGCGCGCAAGCGAAAACGCCCGCTCGATCTGCGCCACCGAAATGCGACGCTCGTTGATATCGAGCAAATGCTGGTCGAGGCTCTGGATGCCCATCTGAATCTTGGTGCAACCCAGGCGGCGGATGAGCGTGAGGGCCTGTGGCGCCACGGCATCGGGACGCGTCTCGATAACGAGCCCCACCACGCGATGCTTCGCCGTCTCGTTGATGCGCTGTTGGCGCTCAAGCTCCTCCATCGTGGCCGTCTGCCACTCGGCGACCTCGCCCCACGGCGTGCCGGGGCCGTACAGACGACGCACCGCGCGGTTATAGCCGCCCACGGCAGCATCCACACGCTCCTGTTCGTCGACAACGCCGGCAGCAAGCTCGGCCTCGTCTGTCGCAATGCCGGCAGCCCGATAGCGCTCGCGACGTTCCGCCACCACCGGCGGCAGCGCATCGGCGGGAGCGTCATCGAGCAGGCGCCCTGCCTCGGCACGGCTGATGCCCGGACGCGCCAACATGGGGTTTGCCGCCACGCCGGCGACGGCATCGTCATTGAGCGCACGGAAGAGCTCCGACATAAACCATGTCTGATAGCCTTCCGGATAGTCGCTCCAGGTACCGCCAAGCACAATGAGCTCGATCTTATCGGTCGCATGTCCCATCTGCGAAAGCGCCGTCAAACGGGCACTCACCTGCAGATACGGATCGAAGCAGTTTTGCTCCGCACGGGCGCACGCGGGCTCAGCATGTAAATAGCTTTTGGGCATGCGCAGGTCGTTGGGGCAAAACAGGCAATCGCCCGAGCACGGCCAGGGCTTGGTGATGACGGTAATGGTCGCCACGCCCGAAGCCGTGCGACGAGGCTTCATGCGTAGCACCTGCAGCAGTTGACGCTCTAGCTCGGCGTCGACATTCCATGCCGTCCAACGAGCCGGCTCCTCGCGCTTCACCCGCTGGTAAAACGGCAGCAGGCGACGCTTGGCCAAATCGCGCTTGTCGGCACCCTCACGGCGCGCCTCGGCATGTATCAATTTGACGAGCACCTTGTCGTCCACGGTCTCACCGCGACGCAGAGCCTCGAGTATGTTCAAAATAATCTGTTCCATGACCCCATTGTAAAGGCAAAGGCGCCGGAGCCGATCTCGGCTTCGGCGCCTTCATCAAACAGCGCGTCTAAGCATCTATGCTTGCGGACCAGCCCGCAGTCATCATTCCGGATCAAACGACATGTCGCCCGAACCGACCTCAAAACGATACGTGGCAGACTTATCGCCGTTATCGAATTCAAGATTCAAAATGGTCTCGCCGTCGTAGCCAAGCGGAAGGAAATCGCTCTCGAAGTCGCCACTGCCCAAGGTGAGGATCGCTTTAAAGCCCGTAGAGTTCGGAACCGTCATCTCCACGTCGCCCGAGCCCACGCTCACATCCATCGACTTCGCGGGGGCCTGGTAGAGCTCGAACGTCACATCGCCCGAACCGA
>CAVALS010000098.1:0-10465 GCA_963589385.1 Bacteroidaceae bacterium | reverse complement strand
TGAAATGCATGGCGTTCTGCGTGAAGAGGCTGCCCAAGCGACTGTGGAATACGCCATCGTCACAGTGGCGCTGTTATCGATCGTGCTGGCGATTGCGGGGCTTTGGCGTGCTGGCACCGATGGACGCTTGGCGGCGCTGGTTGAGCGGGCGGCATCCCATGGCGTTGCCTCGACGTCGGTTATCGACGCCGCTGCGGGCGCTAAGGACATCGCGTTGTATTGATATCGCGCGCGAGGACCGGGCGCAGTCTACGGTCGAGGCCGCTTTTTTGCTGCCGACGTTTCTGACGCTCATCCTTCTCGCACTGCAACCGGTGTGCCTGCTTTATGCGCGCGCGGTCATGGAGTCTGCCGCCGCCGAGACCGCGCGGCTCATGACCACGACGGCGGCGGAGGACGACGATCTTAAGGAGTTCACCCGCCGCCGGCTTGTCGCAGTGCCCAACGTTTCGATTTTTCATGCCGGCGGGCCGTTGTCGTGGGATATCGAGCTTGGCCGGGCCGGTGCGGGTGGCGTCTCGTCCGTGTCCGTTTCCGGCGAGGTCAAGCCGTTGCCTGTGATCGGTGCGTTTGCGCAGGCTATGGGTGGTACCGCCGAGGACGGCTACGTTGAGCTCAAGGTCGATGTCTCGTATCAATCGCGTCCCGAATGGCTGGAGGGAGATTATGATGCGTGGATTGCTGCATGGGATTAAGCGTTTCTGGTCTAGACGCGTTTTGACGCGCCGTCCGAGCTGCCATCGCAAGCGAGGCGGCTTTATGGGTCGAGCCGGTATCGACCTGTTTATCGAAGACGGTGCCTATACCACGCTTTCTTCTGCCGTGGTCATCCTAGTGGTGCTCACGTTGTTGTTTTCGTCGACCGCAGCGATATGGAGCATGTCGCGTGCCGGGGATACCCAGGTGGCGGCCGATAGCGGCGCGCTGGCGGGTGCCAACGTAGTGTCGTCCTATCACACGGCTGCCACGGTGGTTGATGCGAGCATCTTGAGTCTGGGACTGGCGGGGTTTGCCACGATCGGGACGGGTCTGGTCGCCATCCTCATCCCGGGTGCCGAACCAGTTGCCGGCAATATGGTCGACACCGGGATTGAGATCATTAAAACGCGCAACAAGTTTGCCAAAAGCGCATCGGAAGGCTTACGGAAAATCGAGACGGCTCTGCCATATCTGATCGCCGCGCGTGCCACGCAGGCGGTGTCGGCGCAGGATACCGATAGTGTGACCTATACCGGTACGGCGCTTGCCGTGCCCAGGACATCCGAGTCGGACTTCGCTGCGCTCAAAGGGTCAGAGATCTCGACCGATACCATCGAGAGCACCTCAAAAGACCTTGACTATGCTGCCAAGGAACTGAAGAAAGCGTCCGAGAAAACGTCAAAGGCCAAGGAACGCGCCTGGCTTGCCGACTGCGGTGGATCGGACAGAGGCGCAGTCGGAAGCTGTTCGTGCATGTGGGAACGCGCGAAGAGCTTGGCGAAGCTTTCGGATATTGAGAATCAGCACTATGCCTCGAGTGTCACATGGGAGCCGCAAGTGGCGCTCGATCGCGCGAAGGCCTATTACCGCTTGCGCCTTGCAAACGAGGCGCCTCAGGGCTCAAGCGTCGAGATGAAGGCGGAGTCGGCGGCGCGCAAGGCGTTTTACACCTATGCGAGTACAGAGGTCAATCGTGCATATGTAACCGAGGGCGGAGATGAAGTTACTTCCTATATCCCGCTGTTGCCGCGCAACACTGACGAGGTGCGAGCGACGGAACTCTATTCCGATACGGCGTGGCCAACCAGTGCCATCGATGGCAAGATGTATCTGCATTACGGAACGAGTTGCCCCAACTATAAGAAGGGGGCGCCAGGCGGGCTGGCCTCGGTTGCTGATTATGACGGGCAGGACAGATGCAACAGATGCCATTTTGGCGTTTCGTCGCTCGGCGCCGTTGCGGCTCCTTCGACTTCTATCGAAAACGGCTTCGAGTACCACTTTGATCGATTCAAAGACGCTCTGGAAGACTACGTCGACTGCCGCAACAAAGAACTCGAACTTGAGCGTCAGACCGAGGACGAGGCCGACCGTGCAGGCAATGCGTTTGACCAGGCCATTAAAGCGCTTTCGGGCGAGCGCCCGCGTATCGCTCCGCCCGGTCGCAACGGCGTGGTCGCCTTTGCGGTTTCGGGTGCCATTTCGAGCCCCGATGAGCTCAACTCTTCGTTTAACACGGCAGTCAGGCTCGGCGATCGCGGTGCTATCTCTGCCGCGGTGTTGGCACCCGATGACGCGACGGCGCAAAACAACGTGCTTTCGCGATTTTTCTCGACATTGAAGGAACGCTCGGGCGGCGTTGCCGGCGTGCTCGACGGCGTCATGGATGTTTGGGGACGGCTGCTCGTAGGATACGGTGATATCCAAGGTTCGGCCGACGAACTTATGGACGAGATGATTAAAGGCCTAGGAGGGGGCAGCGGCGCGTTGGGTTCCATCGCATCGTGGCTCGGCGATACCGTTTCGGCGTCCATGGCGGCGTTGGGTCTGGAACCGTGCGACTTGCGCCTGCGAAAGCCAGTGCTGACCGATTCCGCCAACGTCATTAAGAGTCCGGGGTCTGACATTGCTGGTCTCTCTCAAGCGCAAGACAAGCTGCGAAGTATTCCGTTGGGCGTGACCGATCCCAAGGCGCTTTGCGAGGCGTTGGAATATCAAGTCGAACGCACCATTAGCGGTACGGTGTTCACGCTTGCGGAGATTCCTCTGCCCGGCGGCGGCTCCATCCCACTCACCGTCGATGTTGCCACGCTGGTTGGCGCTCTGGGCGGTGGGTCGTAATGAGTATCCGCATGCGTCTGCGCGAGGAGCGCGCCCAAGCGACGGTGGAGATGGCGGTGGTTACGCCCGTTTTGCTGGTGCTGGCACTCATCGTGTACAACGTCATGATCTTTGCCAGCGCTGTCGCGCGCTTCGACCGCGTGGTACCCGACATCGTGTTGGCGCACGCCGTGGCGTCGGAGGGGGAGGGCGACGAAAGCTCTGCCGATGCCTCGGCGACGGTTCAGACTCAAATTCTGAATGCCATGGAAGGCTATGATTTGCGGATCGAAGTGTCGAGCGAGCAAGGCGCGAAGGCATCGGATGGTGGCCTGCTCTCCCTATCCGGTACGTTTAGGACCTACGCCTGCACCATGCACTATGAGCCGTGGCCGACTTCTCTCAGCATCGCTGGCGTTTCGCTGGGGGCGCCGACAACGTTGTCGCACGAGCGCGCGGTGACGGTCGATCCATGGCGTCCGGGGGTGGTCATGTGACCGCGGTCTCGTCCTACATCGCCTACGCGCGGGCACTCAACAGGCTGGGTTGGACGCCGGCCGAGTTTGCGGTGGCGGAGTCGTTTGTCGTGCGCCTGCGCGGCATGCTGGGACGGCGTCCGGTTGCCGCCAACGGCCTGCCGCTCGTCATGGCGTTTCCACGCTGCTCTTCGGTCCATACGTGTTTTATGGCCTATCCCATCGACATCGCCTTCATCAATCGCGACGGCAATATCCTCGCGCGCTACGAAAACGTCCGTCCTTGGCACATGTGTTCCTGTCCCGGTGCCTGGGCGGTATTGGAACGCCCTTCAATCCTCGCTACACCTCCCACCCTCCAACAAGTGCCGGCGTAAGAGATTGACGACGGCGGACTTTCGTCATACGAAATTGGGTAAGATGGAGGAGAAGATGCATGGATGTTGAGATCCATCCGAACGCCAAAAAACACTTGACGGAAAAGCAGGTGCTTGGTGCCTGGTTCGCGGTTACTGAGTGCATTCGCCGCGAGTCGGAGGACGAGCCGCCGAGATGGCTTGCCATTGGATGGCTTCCAGATGGTCAAAGTGTGGAACTTGTTGCGGTCGAACTAATTCGTGGATGGCTCATTATTCATGCCCTGTCTCCGGTTCAGAAGAAATTCTGGCAAGAGATCGAGCGAGCTCGGCAGAGGGGTCGATGATGGGCAAGACGTATACGGCCGCTAATGGTCAGGTTGTAACGGATGAAATGATTGACGCGTGGTGCGAGTCGTACGAGCGCGGAGAGTTTCCGGATGGCGAACACACCGTTGGTGGGATCGTGCGTGGACGGCCCCCGCTCTCAGGTGAGGGGACGGCAACGCTGTCGGTCAAGATTCCTCTGGGAATGAAGGAGGCCATTCGTCGACGGGCGGCTGCCGAGGGGATGACGCCAAGTGAGTTTGCCCGTGCGGCTCTGAGCGAAAAACTTCTTGCTGCCGGCTGATGCCTCTGACGTGCCGATTTATAGAACCGAGGCTGTGCTCAAAAACTTTTTTAAAATTCTCGGTTGACCGGAACGCGTCCTTGGTTATACTAATCAAGCCTTGAAACAAGGCACACCTCAAATGGCTGGGTAGCTCAGTTGGTAGAGCAGAGGACTGAAAATCCTCGTGTCAGGGGTTCGATTCCCTTCCCCGCCACCTTGAATTGACTAGGACCTCTGCAAAGGGGTCCTTTTCTTTTATCGAGGGCTCTGCGAAACTGCGTCCCGGAATTTGGCTTCAGAGTGGGATGCGTTTTCCGCTTTGAGGCCGCTTGGGAAAGCGCGACCCGGAATCCGGCGTCAGAATGGGATGTGCTTTCCTTTTGCGGTCTTTGGCGGAAACTGCGTCCCAGATCCCGCGCTCAGAACGGGATGCGCTTTCCGGCGCGTACTTCCGACGTGCGTGCACATCTCGGCGCGCCATCTCGGGCCCGCTCAGACATTCCTCCCGCTTTTGCGCCACTTTACAGACCGTTCGGTCGTCTGTCCGCACGCGCGGGTATACTCAAAACGATACTTTTCCTATGCAATACGATGCAGGCTCGGCCTGCACGATCCGAAGGGGGCAGTGATGGAGAGGATACTCGGCGTTAATCTCTCTGGCTGGTTTATTCCCGAGCCTTGGGTGACCCCGTCGCTATACGCGGCGACCGGTGCATCCAATGCGGCCGAGCTGCAGGAGGCCATGGGCACCGCCGCCTATAACGAGCGCATGCGCCGTCATTACGAGACGTTTGTGAGCGAGGATGATTTCCGTCGCATGGCGCAGATCGGTCTCAACGCCGTGCGCCTGCCGGTGCCTTGGTATGCCTTTGGCTCACAGGAGTCCGATGCCTCCTACATCTCGGTTGTCGATTACATCGACCGCGCGATTGAGTGGGCTGCCAAGTACAACATTCGCGTGCTGCTTGACCTGGCAACTGTGCCCGGTGGCCAGGGCGATTCCAACGATTCGCCCGCCACGCCGGAGGCTGTTGCCGAGTGGCATTCGTCCACTAACGGCCGCCATGTCGCACTCGACGTGCTCGAGCGCTTGGCCGAGCGTTACGGCGAGGCCGAGAGCCTGCTGGGCATTGAGCTGCTGGATACGCCGCAGATGAGTGTCCGCAAGAGTCTCTTTGCCATGACGGATGGCATTCCGGCTCACTACCTGCGCAATTTCTATCGCGATGCCTACGAGCTCGTCCGTTCGTATATGCCCGAGGATAAGATCGTCGTCTTTTCGTCTTCGGGGCATCCCAGCGAGTGGAAGCATTTTATGCGCGGCGCCAAGTACAAGAACGTCTACATGGACCTTCACCTGTACCATTACCGCGACGAGTATGCGCTCGATATCACGAGCCCCCGCGGGCTGACGACGGCGATTTCCCGTAACAAGCGCGAGCTTAAAGAAGCGATTTCGACTGGGTTCCCCGTGCTGGTGGGCGAATGGTCGGGCGCGGCGATTTTTGCCAACTCGTCGGTTACGCCCGAAGGCCGCAATGCCTACGAGCGCGTGTTTATCGCCAATCAGCTGGCTTCGTTTGCGCCGGCTGCCGGTTGGTTCTTCCAAACGTGGAAGACCGAGAAGCGCATTGCAGCATGGGACGCCCGCGCGGCGCTCGGTACGCTCGAGCGCGGCATGATTGAATAGGTTGATATGACGCAAAACAGCGCCCATACGGGCAAACTCTATGTGGTCGGCACGCCCATCGGCAACCTGGGCGACCTGTCCCCGCGCGTTGGCGAAGCCTTTGCCGCTGCCGATGTCATCTGCTGCGAAGACACGCGTGTGACGTCAAAGCTGCTGATGCACCTGGGCATTTCCAAGCCGCTTGTCCGTTGCGACGAGAATGTGATCGCCAGCCGCGCCGCCGGCCTGGTCGACCGTCTGCTGACGGGGGAGACCCTCGCCTTTGCCTCGGACGCCGGCATGCCGAGCGTGTCCGATCCCGGCCAGGCGCTGGTCGAGGCGGCGCGTGAGGCCGATGTGCCCGTCGAAGTTATTCCCGGGCCCTCTGCTTGCGTCACGGCGCTCGTTTCGTCCGGCATTCCCTGCGAGCATTTTTTCTTCGAGGGCTTTTTGGGCCGAAAGCACGGCGACCGCGTGCGCCGTTTACAGCGCCTTGCCGTGGTGCCCGGCGCACTCATCTTCTACGAGTCTCCACATCGCATCGTGGCGACGCTCGAGGCCGTGGCGGAGGTCTTTCCCCAGCGTGAGGTTGCCGTCTGCCGCGAACTCACCAAGCTGCACGAGGAGGTCTTGCGCGGGCCCGCTGCTCAGCTTGCCGAGGAGCTGCGTGCTCGCGGCGAGGTAAAGGGCGAGATTGCGCTGGTCATCGCGCCGCCGAGCGAGGATGAGGAGGCCGGTATCGTGCCGGTTGGCGCCGCGGCAGCGGATCCCGACGAGGCCCTGCGCGAGGATATCCGCGCCGCGCTCGAGGAGGGGGAGCCCGCCTCTGCGGTGGCCAAGCGCCTGTCTCAGAAGTATTCGCGCCGCAAGCGCGATGTCTATGCCATGGTGCTCGATATGCAATAGATGGAGGATATCCAGCCCTTGCGCTAGAATCATCCCCTGTATGCAACGTTTTTCTGGAGGACAAACCCCATGGATCAAAGCAAGCCTTCGTTCTTTATCACGACGCCCATCTACTACGTCAACGCCGATCCGCACCTGGGCACGGCTTATTCCACCATCATCGCCGACGTTCAGGCTCGCTATCGCCGCTCCGCCGGCTATAATGTCAAGTTCCTGACCGGCATGGACGAGCACGGCGAGAAGGTCGCCGAGGCCGCAGCCAAGCACAACATGACGCCGCAGGAGTGGACCGACAGCCAGGCTCCGCACTTCAAGGAGCTTTGGAGCAAGCTCGAGATTTCCAACGACGACTTCATCCGCACCACCGAGCCGCGCCAGCATCATGCCGTGCAGTACCTGTGGGAGCGCATGAAGGAGTCCGGCTACCTGTATAAGGGCAGCTACGACGGTTGGTATTGCGTGCCTGACGAGACCTACTTCACTGATACGCAGGTCCAGAAGGGCGACGAGGAGTACGGCAGCGTCGGCCAGCACCTGTGCCCCGACTGCCACCGTCCGCTTGAGCGCGTGCAGGAGGAGTCCTACTTCTTCAAGCTTTCCGCCTTCCAGGACAAGCTGCTCAAGCTCTATGACGAGCACCCCGACTTTGTCGAGCCTGCGTTCCGCATGAACGAGGTACGTAGCTTTGTCGAGGGCGGCCTTAATGACCTTTCCGTGAGCCGTACGAGCTTTGACTGGGGCATTCAGGTCCCGTTTGACGAGGGTCACGTGACCTACGTGTGGTTCGATGCGCTGCTCAACTATATGACGGCCGTCGGCTACGGTGTCGACACCGACGAGGCGCGTGCCGAGCTGGCCTATCGCTGGCCCGCGCAGTTCCACATCGTGGGCAAGGACATCATCCGCTTCCACTGCGTCATTTGGCCCGCCATGCTCATGGCCATCGGCGAGGCCCTGCCCGAGCACGTCTTTGCCCACGGCTTCCTGACCGTGCGCAATGCCGAGACCGGCAAGGCCGAGAAGATGTCCAAGAGCCGCGGCAACGCCATCGCTCCGCAGGACGTTATCGACATGTTGGGCGTCGAGGGCTATCGCTACTACTTCATGACCGACGTCGTCCCCGGCACCGACGGTGCCATCAGCTTCGATCGCATGGAGCAGGTCTACAACGCCGACTTGGCCAACAGCTGGGGCAACCTCATCTCGCGTTCGCTCAACATGAGCGGCAAGTATTTTGACGGTTGCGCGCCCGCCAAGCCCGCATCGTTCGATGCGTTCGACAACCCGCTGGCAAAGATTGCCGACGGTTTGGTCGACCGCTACATGGCCAAGATGGACGTGCTCGATTACGGCGGAGCCAAGGATGAGGTCATGGAGCTCATCCACGCCGCCAACCACTACATCGAGGACTCCGAGCCTTGGGCACTTGCCAAGGACGAGGCCAAGGCTGACGAGCTGGCGTTTGTAATCTACAACCTGCTCGAGGCCATCCGCATTGCCGCTCACCTGCTGATGCCGCTCATGCCCCAGACTTCTGCCGAGGCTCTGCGCCGCCTGTCCTGCGAGGACGAGGCCGCGAGCGACGACCTCAAGGGCATTTGCGCTTGGGGCCTGCTTGCTGGTGGTCAGCCCGTCGAGAAGGGCGATCCGCTGTTCCCGCGTCTGGCGTAGAGACCGCGCGAGCGCCATATCGGCAATTTGCTGTTTAGCTGTAAGGGCATGGCCGCCACGGTCCATGCCCTTTTGTTTCAAGACGCCGCCATCATGCTAAGGAGGCAACCATGACAACTTCGCCTTTGGCAAACCCCACGGCCACCAGGGAGCTGCTAGAGGAGTTTGGCCTTGCGACTAAGCATCGCCTGGGCCAGAACTTTCTAATCGACAATCATGTGATCGAGCGTATCTGCGAGCTTGCCGAGCTTGCAGGTGACGAGCGCGTACTCGAGGTGGGTCCGGGTTGCGGCACGTTGACACTTGCGTTGCTGCAGGAGGCGGCGTGCGTTACGTCGATCGAGGCCGATCCCGAGCTTGAGCCGGTGCTTGACGCCCACGCCGCCGACTATGCCAACTTCCGCTTTATCATGGGCGATGCGCTCAAGGTGGGCCCGGAGCAGATTGAGCAGGTTGCGGGCGGTACGCCGACGGTGTTTGTCGCGAATCTGCCCTACAACGTGGCGGCGACGATCATCCTTCAGTTCTTCCAGACGATGCCCGCGCTTAAGCGCGCTGTCGTCATGGTTCAAAAGGAGGTTGCCGATCGCATTGCCGCAACGCCCGGTAACAAGACCTATGGCGGCTACACGGCAAAACTCGGCCTGTACGCGCAGGTGACGGGTCGCTTTGAGGTGCCGCCGCGTTGCTTTATGCCGGCGCCGCACGTGGACTCGGCCGTCGTGCGTATCGACCGTGTTGACGGCGTGGTGCCCGAGGGGCTCGATCGCGAATTTGTGGCCCGCGTGATTGATGCTGCATTTGCTCAGCGTCGCAAGACCATCCGCAATTCCATGAGCGCCAACGGCTTTGCCAAGGACGTGCTCGATGCTGCCTTTGAGGCTTGCGGTATTGCACCCACCACGCGCGCCGAGACGCTTGATGTTGCTGACTTTGTCCGTCTGGCCCAGGAGCTAATCCATGATGCCTAATGCCGAACGTGTGACGTTTACCAAGAAAAAGAAGACGGTTGCTTGTCCCGTGCCCTTGGCACCGCTTGCCGACACGCATGCGCATCTGCTTTCGTTCTGGGGCAAGGATGTGCCTGAGACGCTCGTGCGTGCCAAGGCGGCGGGCGTCGACCTGTTGGTGACGATGTTCGACCCCATCGCTGATAAACGCAGCGTGACGGACTATAGCGACTGGCTGACGCGCGAGATTCTGCCGATGCAGGATATCCCGCGGATCAAGTATCTTGCCGGCGTGCATCCGTATGGCGCGCCGGACTATGCCGACGACGTTCACGCACAGGTCGTTGCCGCACTCGATGACCCTTTGTGCGCCGGTATTGGCGAAATCGGCCTGGACTACCACATGGACTATGACGACGATATCGCGCCGGCACCCCATAACGTGCAGATTGATTGCATGGCGCGTCAGCTCGAGCTTGCCGTGTGCCGTAACGTGCCGGTGGAGCTGCATCTGCGTCACGAGGACACGGACCATGAGCGAACCTCGCACGTGGACGCCTATAACGTGCTTCGTGAGGTGGGCGTGCCCCAGGCCGGTTGTGTGCTGCACTGCTTTGGCGAGGACCGCGCCACGATGGAGCGCTTTGTGGAGCTGGGCTGCTATATCGCCTATGGTGGTGCGGCCACCTTTAAGCGCAACGACGACGTGCGCGAGGCATTTGCGGCAACCCCACTCGATCGAATTTTGTTCGAGACGGATTGCCCGTATATGGCTCCGGAGCCCATCCGCGGTCTTGAGTGCGAGCCGGCAATGATTTCTATCACGGCAAACACGCTGGTCAACGACCGTGTCGATCGTACCGGCGAGGATGCTGAGGCAATCGCGCGAGCAGCTTGGGAAAATGCCTGCAAACTTTTTCAAAAATAGTTCTTGCGTTCGCGATGGCGCTCCGTTATTCTAATTCCTGCACGCGGGCGTGGCGGAATTGGCAGACGCGTACGGTTCAGGTCCGTATGGGGGCAAC
>CAVALS010000097.1:0-10676 GCA_963589385.1 Bacteroidaceae bacterium | reverse complement strand
CGTACGCTTGAACTGAGAAGGGGGAGGCCTCGCGGCCTCCCCCTTTTTGCGTTTATGGGGCGTAAATGACTCTATTACACCAGACGATCTTATCGTTTTTGGTATTGAGCCTTTATTTAAAGAAGATAAATCGAATAACAAGGGCAACTGCTATGGCCACAATGATCAAAAGCAGGATTGTCAGTCGATGCTGCTTGCGTCGTTTACTTGATGAAACGAAGATTGATTTTCCCTGTTTTGGCGTTTCGAGATAGCGAGCCGAATGCGTCAAGGTTTGCTTTGGTCGAGGACCTCTTTGTTGATGAGTGGCGGATGCTTTCATCGGCTCATCACTAGCTGCGCTGTTTTTAGATAATGGTGCGTCTTTCAGATATACAGGGTCTCCCGAGGCGACGCCCATATGTTTACGCCCCGTTTGGGCATCCTCGAGTGTTTGATATCGATTTCTCGTCACATACTCGGGCTCCGGATCATTAATGGGCTCTTGCGAGATGTGGGGGCGATGGAACCGTGGCGGCTGCGTGGAAGTATCTTCCCCCTGCGTCGGCATAAACATTTTGTTCTGGTTTTGGTCGTCCATGATGCCCTTTAGCTCGTTACCAACAACGTGTACGCGCTCATTGTAAGCCCCTTGTTATTTGTAGCTGGGGACATACTCGGTATTTAAGCTCTGGTTCAAAGAACCTTAACCTTCCTAAAACCTAAGTCACACGCACTTAGATATGCTCATAGTACTGGACTCAAAAAACTTTATAGTCGATGTATATATGAGCACTGGGTGGGCATATATAAGAGCGTCAAAAGAAGTCCCAGTCACCTGGAAGATGACTCGGCAGTCCTATAAAGGAGTGGTAAACATGGCAAGCATGGTTCCTTATCGTTCGGTTTTTGGCGTTCGTCCCTCTGCAAGCTCGCTGTTCGATCTGTTTGATGATATGAGCGACCTAGCGAACAGCTCGATTGCCTCTAAGGCGTTCCCCGTTGACGTTGAGGATAAGGGCGATGGCTATGAGGTCAAGGCTTATCTGACCGGCGTCGCCAAGGACGATATCGATGTCGAGCTTAACGAGGGCCGTCTGTCCATTAGCGTGAATGTCGAGGAAGACGAGGAGAACGAGGGCAAGAACTTCCTACAGAAGGAGTTCAGCTCGTACAGCGCGACGCGTGGCGTGTATCTTAAGGACGCTTCGAGCGAGGGCCTCTCGGCTAAGTACGCTGACGGCATCCTGACCGTTACGGTTCCCAAGATCGTCGAGAAGAAGAACGTTACGAAGATCTCCATCGAATAACTTCGTTGGTGTTCTTCGCTATTAAAAGACAACAAAAGGGGCTGGGAAGCGATTCCCGGCCCCTTTTGTTGTTTAGGACAGTCTATTGAATGGTTGCCGGTTGATACTGACTCGCAGGGCGTATCGAGAGTTTTCGCGATCCTTGGAGAAGGGTTGCGGAGCTGCCGACCTCGTCATCCAGGGTTGCGGCCAGAGCTTTGGCATAGCTTTTGACGGTAAGGCTCGGACGATTGTTATCTTGGCTGATATGCATGGCAATGAGCTGTTCGGTGCGATCGGTAACAAGTTCGCGCGCGGCTTCGGCGGCTTGGCCATTGGAGAGGTGTCCCCTTTCAGACAGGATGCGCTCCTGAAGAAAGCGGGGATATTCTCCCTCGCGCAGCATGGTCACATCATGGTTGCTCTCGAGCGCGAGGACTCGACAATCTTTGAGGGTGTTCATGGCTTGGCTCGATAGCTCTCCGGTGTCGGTGGCAAAGCCGATGGAATCATCGAGGGTGTCGAATCGATAACCGACTGGATTGATGACATCGTGTGATGTTGAGTAGGTTTGCACGTGGATGCCGGCAATGGATAGGGTGTCACCGGGATCGAATTCCTCGACAGGCAGATGCGAAAGATTTTCTTTGCTCGAAAGAGTCCCCCTGCTGGCAAAGAGGGGGCCGTGCCAGTGCTTGCACCAGACATCGAGGCCCTTGATGTGATCGCTATGCTCATGAGTAATGAGAAGAGCCGAGACGTTGTCTGTCGAGAGCCCCAGTTCTGCCATGCGCTTTAATGTCTCGCGGCGAGACAGTCCGTCATCGACCATAATGAGCCCCTGCGGGCCCTCGATGAGTGCGCAGTTGCCTTTAGAGCCACTGCCGAGGATATGAAGGTGCAGACGAGACATAAGATTCCAAAGGATACAATGGGTGCGGACGAATAGAGGAGGAAGCGAATGCCAACGGTATCACAGCATTACGGACACCATGCCGTGCCTGGGGCAGTCGATGAGACCCGGACGAGACAGCAGGCTGCTCCTGTCGTGCTCATGGTATCAGGCGGCGCGGACTCGACGGCACTGCTTCTTATGGCGTGCACATCAAAGCTGGATATCCAAGACGGACGCGGTGTTGCCCCCATTGCTCGCGAGCGCCTGCATGTGCTGCATGTAAACCATCATCTGCGCGGCAAGGCGTCCGATGGCGACGAGGCCTTTGTGCGTGAGCTCTGCGCGCAATATGGTTTACCGCTGTGTGTGGAGCACGCTTATTTTGATGGGGAGTCGGGCAATATTGAGGCCGCGGCCCGCGAGGTGCGCTATGCCGCGGCGCGGAGGTATGTTCGCGAACTCTGCGCCCAGACGGGGGCGCCGCGAACGGCGGCTCGTATCTGCACCGCGCACACGTCTTCGGATCGCGCGGAAACGTTTTTGATGAACGCGATTAAGGGTTCGGGGCCCGCTGGTCTATCGAGCATTCCTCGCCGGAGGAATATCGTGGTGCGTCCCTTGCTCGACCTAACCCATGGCGAGCTCGTGGGCTATCTACAGGTACATGGTCAGCCGTGGCGTGAAGACGAGAGCAATGAGGATATCTCGTATCTGCGAAACTACGTGCGCCATCGAGTGATGCCGGTGGTGGCGCAGCGCAACGCGAGCGTCTGCAAGACGATTGGCGCCGCCTGTGAGATCTTGGGTGATGAAGATGCGTTTCTATCCCAGCTGTCGGCACAGGCGTTTCGAAGCTGTTTGCGCAAAGAGGCAGCGGGCGCGCTGGTGCTCGATGCCAGGCGCCTTGCTGCGGCCGAGGTGGTAATCGCGCGGCGCATCGTGCGACTGGCGATTAAACGCATCGATCCGGGCGCTCGTCCAGAGATGCGACATGTGGAGCGAGTCCTTTCCTGCGTTGCCGAGGGCGCCGGCTCGGTCACGCTTCCGGCGGGGATTGACGCACGCATTGAGTTTGGCATGCTGGCGTTTAAGGCGCCGGCGGCTCGCGAGGGCCTGGCCGCGGACTGGGTTACCGTACCCGGTCGTTTGCCGTTGGGCGGGGGGCGCATGCTGGTCGCAGAGCCGATGGCCGTTGAGCCGGGATGCGATATCGTGCGCCGCGCCCGTGAGCTTGCGGTTGCCGGGGAAGTGACAGCTTTGGTAGACGCGGCTGCCCTGGGTTTTGCCGACAGCGATAGTGAGCGGATCCTGGCGGGCTCACGTGGCGAGATCCCTGCAGAGGCGCGATTGGCGCGCCTGTGGGTGGACGGTCCCGCACCGGGAGACGTGATGTGCCCGTTAGGAATGAGTGGCCGAAGCAAGAAGGTATCCGACTTGCTAGGCGAGGCTCGCATTCCCGTTTCCGAGCGCGCCGGCGTGCCCGTGGTGAGGACGGCGCCGGGAGGTGCCGTGGTGTGGGTCGCCGGAGTTCGCGCGGACGAACGTTTTAA
The DNA here is from genome assembly GCA_963589385.1 of Bacteroidaceae bacterium. Lineage (GTDB taxonomy): Bacteria > Actinomycetota > Coriobacteriia > Coriobacteriales > Coriobacteriaceae > Collinsella. The sequence continues at coordinate 6,963 of CAVALS010000097.1, read as the reverse complement.
ATGCACGGCGGCGACGCGTGTGGCTTATCTGCTTCGCGTGGTTGACGCGGATTAGCCCCTCGCACCAGCTGTTCTGTGCGGCGTTGACGGTATTCCCGCGCTGATGGTGCGCGGGCTGGAAAATATACCCCGTGCGCTGCTAGAATGTGTAGTTCGCGTCCATACGGCGGTGTGTGGGCGATTAAGCACAAGAAAGGGTTGTCATGGCTTCTCAACATCCGGATATCGAGAAGGTTCTGTTTACGCAGGAGGATATCGACGGCATCGTTTCTCGCCTGGGCGAGGAGATCACTCGCGACTACGCGGGTAAGGATCTGGTGCTGATCGCGGTTCTGCGCGGTGCCGTTGTCTTTATGGGCGACCTGATGCGCAAGATTGAGCTACCGACCAACATCGATTTCATGGCTGTTTCGAGCTATGGCGACGGTGTGAAGTCTTCGGGCATCGTGCGTATCATTAAGGATCTGGATATCGACATCCGTGGTCGCGACGTGCTGATCGTCGAGGACATTCTGGACTCGGGCCTGACCCTCAAGTACCTGATGAAGAACCTCGAGAGCCGCAAGCCCGCTTCGCTGGAGGTCGCTGCCTTCCTGTGGAAGGACGTTGAGGACCGCACCTCGGCCATCACGCCCAAGTATGTTGGAACCCATTGCCCCGATGCCTTTGTGGTGGGCTACGGCCTCGACTATGCCGAGCGCTATCGCAACCTTCCGTATCTGGGCATTTTGAAACCGGAGGTTTATTCGTAAGATGCCCGACGACCGTAACGACAACAATTCCCAGACTCCCCGGGACCCAAAGATCCCGGGGATGCCCGGAGGCAAGAAGCCCACGCGTACGGGCTGGCTGTATTTTCTTTTGGCTTGCGCGCTTCTGGGCTATGCCTTCTTTAATATGGGTTCCGGCTTTGCCAGCTCCAGCAATACCGTTAAGCTCGCGACGAGCGAGATGGTCAGCGCCATCAAGCAGGATCGCGTCGAAGATCTGACCTATACGGTTCAAGACGGAAGCGTGACGGGTCATTACTGGAAGACAAAAAAGGACAAGGGCGATACGAGCGAGCTCAAGAGCTTCTCCTCGACCTATGTCGGCTCCGATTCGCTTGCCGAGCTTATGGCGGAGCACCCCGATACCAAGTACATCGTCAACACCAACGATCCCGATTTTTGGGGTGACCTGGCGATGAGCGTGCTACCGACGATTGCCCTGATTGCCATCATGTTCTACTTTATGCGCCAGATGATGGGCGCCAACAACAGGAACATGCAGTTTGGCAAGACTAATGCCAAGACCAACGAGGCCACGCGCCCCAAGGTCAAGTTTGAAGACGTTGCCGGTGTGGACGAGGCGGTCGAGGAGCTCGAAGAGATTCGTGACTTCTTGAGCGACCCGGATCGCTATCGCAAGCTGGGTGCCAAGATCCCGCGTGGCGTGTTGCTGGTGGGCCCTCCGGGCACCGGTAAAACGCTGCTGGCCAAGGCCGTTGCCGGCGAGGCGGGCGTGCCGTTCTTTAGCATCTCGGGTTCCGACTTTGTCGAGATGTTCGTGGGCGTCGGCGCCAGCCGCGTGCGCGACCTCTTTAAGGAGGCCAAGTCCCAGGCTCCGTCGATCATCTTTATTGACGAGATCGATGCCGTGGGACGTCAGCGCGGAGCTGGCTTGGGCGGCGGTCACGACGAGCGCGAGCAGACGCTCAACCAGCTGCTGGTCGAGATGGACGGTTTTGAGGAGAGCGAGTCGGTCATTCTGATCGCCGCGACCAACCGCCCCGATATTCTGGATCCGGCATTGCTGCGTCCCGGTCGTTTTGACCGTCAGGTTACGGTCGACCGTCCGGATGTGAAGGGCCGCGAGCAGATCTTGCGCGTGCATGCCGAGAACAAGCCGATGGACGAGGACGTAAAGTTTGAGAAGCTCGCCCAGATGACCGTTGGCTTCACCGGCGCCGATCTGGCAAATCTGCTCAACGAGTCTGCGCTGCTGGCTGCCCGCCGCCATCGTTCCGTGATCTCGATGGACGAGGTCGAGGAGTCGATGGAGCGCGTGATTGCCGGTCCGCAGCGCAAGGGTCGTGTGATGACCGAAGCCGAGCGCACCACGATTGCCTACCACGAGAGCGGTCACGCCCTGGTGGGCCACATCCTGGAGCATTCCGATCCGGTCCACAAGATCTCGATTGTCAGCCGCGGTCAGGCCCTGGGCTACACGCTGCAGCTTCCGCAGGAGGACCACTTCCTCAAGACCAAGAACGAGATGCTCGACGAGCTTGCCGTGTTCTTGGGCGGTCGCGTTGCCGAGGAGCTCATGTGCGACGACATCACGTCGGGCGCAAGCAACGACCTGGAGCGCGCGACCAAGATGGCACGCGAGATGGTTACGCGTTTGGGCATGAGCGAGGAGCTGGGAACGCAGGTGTTTGGCGAGGCGCAGCATCAGGTGTTCCTTGGTCGCGATTACGCCGATCACCAGGATTATTCCGAGGAGACGGCGCGCCGTATCGACATCGAGGTCCAGCGCATTATGCGTGAGGCCCATCGTCGTGCGGTCGAGATTTTGGATGCCCGCCGCGATCAGCTCGATCTGATGGCCAAGGTGCTGCTTGAGCGCGAGACCGTCGAAGGCGACGCCGTGAACGCCCTGCTCGACAATGAGTGGGATGCCTACCTTGAGCGCGAGGGCGATATCCTGGCGGCCAAGGAGGAGCGCAATGCCAAGGCGGCCGGCGTGCCGACCAAGAAGCGTGCGCCTCGTATGAGCGAGGAGGAGCTCGCGGCAGACGCCGCGGCATTTGCACAGGCGGCTATGCAGGAGGATGCCGAGGTCGCATCCGATGATGCTGGCGATGACCATGCCGTCAATGCCGGTGCCGATACCGACGACGACAAATAGTCTTTGTGGCGAAAGCCTCCGCGGGGAAACCTGCGGAGGCTTTTTCTTCGTTGATTGGGGACAGACTTAAATGAGCGTTTTCACGCATTTAAGTCTGTCCCCAATCAACATTGCTGCGGCGCTTTGCCCGACTAAAGCGTACAATAGCGCCTATGCGAAAGGGGAACAGATGATCAACGAAACTATGTATGCTCGCGGTGCGGAGAGCTCCATCATCCGCGAGATTTTTAGCTACGGTCTTGAGCGCAAGGCGCAAATCGGCGCGGAAAACGTGTTCGATTTCTCGCTGGGCAACCCGAGCGTCCCTGCTCCCGCTGCCGTCGCGGAGTCCATCAAAAAGGCGCTTGAACTGCCGAGTGACCAGCTGCACGGTTATACGCCCGCTCCGGGCCTGCCGCAGTGCCGTACCGCCGTGGCTGAGTCGCTCAACCGTCGTTTCGGTACGAGCTATGAGGGCAAGGATATCTTTATGACCGTGGGTGCGGCGGCTTCGCTCACCTGCACGCTCAATGCCGTTACGAACCCGGGCGACGAGGTCATCGTTATCGCCCCGTACTTTCCGGAGTATCGCGTGTGGATTGAGAAGGCCGGATGTACGTGTGTCGAGGCGCTCGCCGATGAAGATACGTTCCAGCTGAGCGTGGATAACGTGCTCAAGGCGATTACCGATAAGACGGCTGCCGTCATTATCGACTCACCCAACAACCCGACCGGTGCCGTGTATACACGCGATGCCCTGACGCGACTGGCCAATGTTTTACGCGAGGTCAACGCCATGCGCGATCCCGAGAACCCGATCATGCTTATCTCGGATGAGCCGTATCGCGAGATTGTCTATGGCGCCGAGGTGCCGTGGGTGCCTTCGATCTACGAGCACACCATCGTGTGCTACTCGTATTCCAAGTCGCTTTCGTTACCGGGCGAGCGCGTGGGGTGGATCTTGGTTCCCAATACGAATCCTCAGGCAGCTCGTCTAATGCCCGCCGCTGCCGGTGCCGCCCGTACGCTGGGCTTCGTGTGTGCACCTGCGCTCTTCCAGCGCGTAATTATCGACTGCATCGATGAGCCGAGTGATGTCGAGGCCTATGCGCGCAACCGCACGGCGCTCATCGACGCCTTGGCGGACTACGGCTATACCTATGTTGAGCCGGACGGCGCGTTCTACCTGTGGGTGAAGGCGCTCGAGCCCGATGCGAATGCGTTTTGCGAGCGCGCAAAGAAGTATGAGCTGCTTGCGGTTCCCTCGGACAGTTTTGGTATGTCGGGTTGGTTCCGCTTGGGCTACTGCGTGAGCTACGAGACTATCGTCAACTCGCTGCCCGCCTGGAAGCGGCTGGCCGACGAGTATCGTCCAAAGTAAAGCGCTCTGCTTACAATGTTTTACGTGAAACGGGGTTTGGTTTTAAGCCAGGCCCCGTTGCCATAGACCTTGTGTCGTTGGAATGGAGCGGTTTTACGACCATCGAATGCTATGCGTACAATGAATATACGCGACGGCCATACCGGATAAGGAGACCCGATGCCCTACCTGCTTTCTTGTGATATCCATACTCATACGATGTTCTCTGCGCATGCGTATTCAACCATCGAGGAGAACATATATTGGGCGGCAGAGCGCGGCCTGCAGGTGCTCGGTTCCGCTGATCATTTAAGCTCGATGGTTACGCCTTGTCCCAATGACCTGCGCAGTTTCCAGTTCTTTATTAACCAGGGTATCTGGCCGCGCATTTGGAGCGGCGTGCTGGTGCTTCGCGGCGCCGAGGCCGATATCGTTTCGCTGGACGGAAGCTTGTTTGGCGAGGACATTCCCGTTTCGCTCGATATTGCCGGTGATTCGTACAGCCACCAGCATTCGCTGTTCGATTTGGTGTCGCGCAATTTGGATTATCTGGTGGCAAGCGTGCATAATTCACAGTTTGCCGAAGGCGCGACGCTCGCCCAGACGACTGAGATGTATGTCAATGCCCTGGAGCACCCCAAGGTGTTCATGCTTGGGCACACGGGTCGTTCGGGCGTGCCGTTCGATATCGATGAGGTGCTGCTGGCGGCCAAGGCCAAGCACAAGATTATCGAGATCAACAACCATAGTCTTGAGCATGGCACGGATGCCGAGCATTGGAACGTGTGTCGCAAGATTGCCGAGCGCTGTGCCGAGCTGGGCGTGGGGATCGGTGTCTCGACCGACGCACATATTGGTATGGCCATTGGCAAACTCGACCAGGCGCGCAAGATGCTCGACGAGATTCACTTCCCACTGGACCTGATCGTGACGCGCGACCGCGAGACGCTGCTGCGCGAGATGGCGGCAGCCGGCGTGTGTGACCTGCGCAAGGGAATGTAACGAGACTCATATGTCCAACGAAAGGAGGGGGCGGTCCAGACGGGACGCCCCCTTTCTTGTCCCGAAAATCTACCGGGGTGGATTAGCGGCGCTCGAGGACCGCGACGGTCTCGGTGTGGTCGGTATGAGGGAACATGTCGACCGGCGTGATCTTGAGCAGTCGGTAGCCGCCGTCGAGGAGCTGGTGTAGGTCGCGCTCCTGGGTGGCGGGATTGCAGCTGATATAGGTGATGCGGCGCGGCTTAAGTGCGCAGGCGGCCTCAAGAAACTCGGGCGTGGAGCCGACGCGCGGCGGGTCGATGGAGAGAACGTCAACGCGCTCGTTGTTATCGGCGGCGTCCAGGATGTAATCGGTGGCGTCGTCGGCCATAAACCAAGCGCTGCGGGTGAGGCCGTTGAGCTCGGCATTGCGACGTGCGTCGGCAATGCCCGCCGGGTTGCGCTCCACGCCGAGCAGCATAATGCCGACACCTTTGTCCTGGGCATCCCTCGCGGCGCACAGGCCGATGGTGCCGCTGCCGCAGTAAGCGTCCATAAGAATGTCACCCTGCTGCAAGTCCATGCCGTCAATCGCGAGCCGATAGAGCAGCTCGGTCTGCTGCGGATTGGTCTGATAGAACGCGGTAGGGGAGATATCGAATTCGCAACCGAGCAGCTGGTCGCGCATGCACTCGGCGCCATAGACGATACGAGTCTCCTCACCCAAGATGGCGTTACCGGGACGGCCATTGATATTTTGGGCAACGGTGACGATATGCGGATCGAGCGCCGCGACAGCCTCAAAGAACTCCTGCGCATGCGGTAAGTCACGCTGGGCGGTCACGAGCGTAACCATGACCTGGTCGGTACGCCAACCGCAGCGGACGACGGCATAGCGAAGCAGACCGAGATGCTTGTCCTCATTAAAGGCGGGAATATGCAGCCGCTCAGCTTCGCGTGCGATGCCGTTGAGAATCTGACGAGCGCCCGGCGCCTCGACAGGACACTCGGGTACGGCAACGATCTTGTGCGTGCCGCGCTCAAAGAAACCGCAGCGGACAGTACCCTCCTTACCGGGAGCAAACGGAGTGGCAGCCTTATGACGAAAACCACGCGGCGCAGGATACTTGCCCGGGTCGCCCAGGGTAACACCCATACCGCGAATGGGATCGACAGCAATGCCCTCACGCTCGCAAAGCGAGGCAAAAAGCCCCTCCATTGCAGCCTGCTTGGCGGCGAGCTGCTTCTTATAAGGACGATTGAGCGCCGTGCACCCACCGCAAGTTTTCATGATGGAACAAGGAGACTTGGGGTCCGTGGCCTTGCGCGCAGACGAAACCGGATCTTTATGCGAGCGCTTGGGGCGAGTCTGAGGTGCCTTATCCCCGCTCCGACGAGAGCCAGAACGCTTGGCTTTAGCCCCGCTCTTGGTCGATTTGCTTTTTTCAGCTTTAGAAGACTTGGGTTTCGTAGAAGATTTCGCCTCCTCCGGCCCCTCAGCCGCCTCGATCAAAGCACGCCGAGCCTTACGCTCCGCACGAGATTCTGCCATGAATTAACCCCACTAATTTACAAATTGAAATCTGATAGCATTGTACCGTGCCAAGCTAGCGGGCGATATGCAAGCGGTCATTTCATGTCAGCGATAAGCCCAACGACGTTTGCCCGCCGGTTGCCGGGACAGGGGTTAAGTTTGTCGCGAGTTCCGCACGAACAGGAGGCCACTTAATGTGGCCTCCGTCGTGAGCAGG
>CAVALS010000096.1:0-10818 GCA_963589385.1 Bacteroidaceae bacterium | reverse complement strand
GTTTTGCATGGTATAGCCTTTCTTGCAGATGGCTACTGCATGGTTTCGGGGGCTACCAGGTCGAGCATCTCGTGCAGTTTGTCGCGCGTGACGCCCAAGGCTTCGGCTTGGCTTGCCGCTTTCGCAAGCAGCTCTTCGATATGGCAGAGCTGGTTTTCGCGCAAAAGCTCCTGGTTGCCCTCGGCGACAAAACAGCCCTTGCCCTGCACGGTGCAGATAAACCCGAGCTGCTCCAGGTCGGCGTAGGCGCGCTTGGTGGTGATGACGCTCACGCCAAGATCGCTCGCGAGTGCACGGATACTGGGGAGTTTGGCTCCCGCAGCGAGCGTGCCCGATAAGATCTGAGCTTTGACTTGCGAGGTTATCTGCTCGTAGATGGGCTTATCGCTCGAATTGGATAGGATGATGTCCACAGCGGCTCCTTAGCTGTTGGGCTACACGTGTATATAACCGGTAAGCACAGTATATATACACTATGCACAGTTATGCAAGAGGCAAATGTGGATTGGGCCGGCTACCCAGGCCCCAACTGATGAATTTGTCCTGATAGGCGCCCTAGAGCGGGATTTCGCGGCTACAATAGGGCGGTTACATCGACGTAATGCACTCAATGCAAGAAAGGATCCGCATGGCAAGCCTGTCGGATGAAATCTCGTCGCGCCGCACATTCGCGATCATCAGCCACCCGGACGCCGGTAAGACCACGCTTACCGAGAAGCTGCTGCTCTATACCGGCAGCATCCAGACTGCTGGCTCGGTCAAGGGCAAGAGCTCGGCCAAGCACGCCGTCTCGGACTGGATGGACATCGAGAAGGAGCGCGGCATCTCCGTCACCTCCTCGGTGCTGCAGTTTACCTACAACGGCGCCTGCGTCAACATCCTCGATACCCCCGGCCACCAGGACTTCTCGGAGGATACTTACCGTACCCTTATGGCCGCCGACGCTGCTGTTATGGTCATCGACGGCGCCAAGGGCGTTGAGGCCCAGACCAAAAAGCTCTTTAAGGTCTGTACGCTGCGCCACATTCCCATCTTCTCCTTTGTGAACAAGCTCGACCACGAGGCTCGCGATCCGTTTGAGCTCATGGAAGAGATCGAGAACGTCCTGGGTATCAATACGTATCCCATGAACTGGCCGATCGGCAGCGGCCGCAATTTCCGTGGCGTGTTCGACCGTCAGACCCGTCGCGTTATCGCCTTTGAGGGCGACGGCCACGCCAACGCCACCAAGAAGGTCGCCGAGGTCGAGGCTGAGCTGGGCGATCCTTCCATGGACGAGCTCATCGGCGAGGAAAACCATAAGAACCTGATGGACGACATCGAGCTGCTCGATGGCGCCGGCGACGAGCTCGACTTGGATGCCGTGGCCTGCGGCAAGCTGAGCCCGGCGTTCTTTGGCTCGGCGCTCACCAACTTTGGCGTGGAGCCCTTCCTCAAGGAGTTCCTGCGTCTGGCCCCGACGCCGCGCGCCTATACCGATACGCTCACCAGCGAACCGGTCGATCCCTGCCGCGACGACTTTAGCGGCTTTGTGTTTAAGATCCAGGCCAACATGGATAAGAACCACCGCGATCGCATCGCCTTTGTGCGCATTTGCTCGGGCAAGTTCGAGCGCGGCATGGACGCCTTCCACGTGCAGGGCAACCGCAAGCTTAAGCTTGCCACGGGCACGTCGATGATGGCCGATGACCGCGCCATCGTGGACGAGGCGTACGCGGGCGATATCGTGGGCCTGTTCGATCCGGGTATCTTTAGCATCGGCGACACTGTGTGCTCCGGCAAGCGCCACGTGCAGTATCCGCAGATCCCGACGTTTGCCCCCGAGATGTTCGCTCGCATTACGCAGGTCGACACGCTCAAGCGCAAGCAGTTCGTCAAGGGCATGGAGGAGCTTGCCCAGGAGGGCGCCATCCAGATCTTCCGCGAGCTGGGTGCCGGCATGGAGAGCGTCATCGTGGGCGTGGTCGGCGTGCTGCAGTTTGAGGTGCTCGAGCGCCGCCTTAAGGCCGAATACCGTGTTGAGGTTCGTCGCCAGCCGCTGCCCTATACGGACATCCGCTGGATCCAGAACGACCCCGATACCATCGATATCCCGGCTCTTTCGCTCACGCGCGACACGCTGCGCGTCGAGGACATGCGCGGCGGTAAGCTGCTGCTGTTCACGAGCCCGTGGAACGTGGATTGGGCAACCGACCACAACCCCGACCTTATCCTGTCGGAGTTTGGCAACGTAGCCTTTTAACGCATCGGCGCGGTGGTCCTGCGGGGCTGCCGCGCCGTTTGCTTGCCTGATGCCGTGTGAGCGGCTATCATACCCACCGTCGTCTCAAGACCGGGGCGTCCGAGCAGTTCGGGTCCGATATCCTGCTCGTTAAACCTAAAACCAAAGGAGTACATAATGATCAAGAAGGTCATGGAGGACTACAAGGTCCTGTTGCGGAGCATTCCCGCGGCAACGGTTTCGCTGTTTTTCGTGAGCGTCATCATGATGAACCTGCTGGCCAACAAAGAACTCATCAGCCTACCGTATCTGGCGCTCGACTGTGGCTTTGTGGTGAGCTGGGTTTCGTTTTTGTGCCAGGACATGATTTGCAAGCGCTTTGGCGCCAAGGCATCCATCAAAATCTCTATCCTCGCGCTGCTGGTCAACCTGGCCGTGAGCCTGTGCTTTTGGGCATGCTCGCTCACGCCCGGCATGTGGGGCGCTTACTACGACACGGGTATGATCGAGGTCAATACTGCCCTTAACGCCACCATCGGTGGCGCCTGGTACGTGGTGCTTGGCTCGTCGCTTGCCATGCTCGTTTCTGCCGTGGTTAACTCCACGCTCAACCAGTCGCTTGGCCGTATGCTCAAAAAGAATAACTTTGCGAGCTTTGCCTTCCGCTCCTATGTGTCCACGGGTGTTGGCCAGTTTATCGACAACCTGGTCTTTGCCATTGTAGTGAGCCACACGTTCTTTGGTTGGACCTGGGTGCAGGTCCTTATGTGCTCGCTGACCGGCGCTGTTGCCGAGCTGCTGTGCGAGGTCTTCCTGAGCCCTGTGGGCTACAAGGTCGTGCGTGGCTGGGAGCGCGAGAACGTGGGCGCCGAGTACCTCGAGCGCCACGCAACCGCCTAAGGAGCAAGTATGCGGGTTTTGATCACGGGCGCTTCGGGCGGTATCGGAGCTGCATGCGTGCAGCGCTTTTTGGACGAGGGCCACGAGGTTGTGGGCTTTGATCTGCTGCCGGCGGCGGTCGAACACGAGCGCTACCGCCATCTGATCGTTGATGTCCGCGAGCCGGGCTCGTTTCCAGGCGACCTTGAACCCCAGGTGATCGTGAACGTTGCCGGTACGCAGGATTCGGCCGATGACATCGCCGCCAACCTGTATGGCACCATCAACGTGACCGAGCGCTACGCCTTTGCGGGGGAGGGGCTTGCCGCCAAGCCGGTGCCGGCTATCCAATCCGTGGTCAATGTGGGGTCGGCGAGCGGGCATACGGGATCGGAGTTTCCTGCCTATGCTGCCAGCAAGGGCGGCGTTATCGCGTACACCAAGAACCTTGCAAACCGCCTGGCGCCGCAGGCCATCGCCAACAGTGTGGACCCGGGCGGCGTTATCACGCCGCTCAACCGTTGCGTGATGGAAGACGAGCGCCTGTGGAATCAGATTATGGAGCTCACGCCGCTTAAACGCTGGGCCACCGCCCAAGAGATCGCCGAGTGGATCTACTTTGTGGGCGTGACCAACCGGTTTATGACCGGACAGAGTCTGTTGATCGATGGCGGCGAGGCCGGCCGCACGCAATTTATTTGGCCCGAATAGGAAACGCGCCCGATGAAAAGCCGTCGGGCGCGTTTTTGATGTATCGATTTTTAGCCGAGGCAAGTCCAGTTGACGGGGGTCGAGCCGTGCTGTTCGAGTAGCCGATTGGCTGCCGAGAAGGGACGCGACCCCATAAAGGCGGGGAGTTCTGCCGTGGCACGATTGGCCGAAAGCGGCGAGGGGTGCGTGGAGGCCAGACAGAACTTGTCGGTTGCCTTGCCCGCGTCAGTTGCGACGAGCTTGCCCTCGACCATCTGCTGGGCAAAGCGGCCCCATGCCAAAAAGACAACCGGTTGAGGCAGCTGGCAGCAGCGTTCGATAACGTAGTCGGTGAGCGTGCTCCAGCCCAGCTTGGCGTGCGAGTTCGCGGCATGCTCGCGCACGGTGAGCGTAGTGTTGAGAAGCAGGACGCCCTGTTGTGCCCATGGCGTTAAATCTCCTGTGGCGGGAATGGGACAACCCAGATCGGCATTGAGTTCCTTGTAGATGTTGCGCAGGCTCGGCGGCAACTTGGTTTGCGTCGCGGGGACCGAGAACGACAGCCCCATGGCCTGGTTGGGTCCGTGATAGGGGTCTTGACCCAAGATGACAACCTTGACCTGGTCGGCCGGCGTGTAGGCGAGGGCATTGAGGATGTCGTCTTGTGCCGGGTAGATGGTTTGCTCGGTACGCAAAAGGGCGATGCGCTCGAGCAGCTGGTTCGTAGTGTCACGTACCGGCTGCGGCGCATCGCCTAACCAAGTCGCTATGTTGCGGTCGCGGGTCGCGGCGTCCATGGGGCTCCTTTACGTCAGATGCTCTGTTGGCATCTATTGTAAAGGCGCACCGGTTGCCTTTATGCCGCGGCTGTATGAAGAGTGGGGTTTACGAGACGTGCTCGGGCGCTCCTGCCATGCGAGCCTGTCCATGTGCGCGGAGGCGCGGAAGCTCGACGGTTGCCGCCATGACGCCGGTGAGGATGAGAGCTGCACCCAGGAAGGCGATGGGGCTCAGGACCTCACCGACTAGGAAGAACGAAAAGACGGCGGAGCAGACCGGCTCGAGCGAGAAGGCAAAGCCGGTGGTCTCGGCAGGCACGTGGGGCTGCACGAGCGTCTGGGTGATAAAGCCGTAGGCAGAGCAGATGAGTGCGAGCGCGACGACGACTACGACCTCGCCCGGCGTGCCGGGAAGCGTGAAGCCGCCAAAGGTGAATGCGGCGATGCCCGAGAACAAGCCGCCAAAGCCCAGCTGCCAAACGCCCAGAGCCAGCGGGTCGACATCTTCGACAAAGCGCTTCGCCACAATGATGTGTCCGGCGTAGACAAAGGCGGAGAGCAGCATGATGATCGCGCCCGGGTTCAGGCTGGTAAAGTCGGCGCCCGAGAGCAGCAGCATGCCGCAGGTGACGATGGCGGTGCCGACGAGCACTTTGCGCTCGGGGGCGCGACGCAGCAGGGCGGCGTTGGCAAACGGTACGATCACGACCGTCAGGCTCTGCAAAAAGCCGGCAGTGGAGGCGGAGGTGAGGCTGGAGCCCAGGCACATGCAGGTGAGCTCGGTTGCCATAATGGCGCCGATGATGGCGGCACGGACCATAAGGTCGCGGTTGATGCGGAAAGCGCGCTTGTGGAAGAGCAGCAGGCAGACCACAAAGGCGATGATGCAGCGTAGCGCGACGATGCTCGTGGCGTTCATGCTGTCCATGCCGATCTTCATGAGGGGATACGAAAAGCCCCATGCGACGGGAACGGAAAATGAGAGCGCGATTGCTTTTTTGCGATCCATGGGACTCCTTTTGTTACAGAACGGTTTCGCAAAAAGGATTCTGCTCCCAGATGTGGATGTAGTAAAGCGAATGTATCTTCAGTATGATTAAGAAATACTAATGTAGGCAGAAAAAGCCCTGGCAAAACGTTTTACGGCTGCAGTGATGTGGAGGCACGATGGCATCGCGGTATCAGATTGTGTGTATGGTGGTCGATCGCGGCAGTCTTAAGGGCGCAGCGGACGAGCTGGGCTATACGCAAAGTGCGGTGAGCCAGGCCGTCAAGGCGCTCGAGCGCGAGCTGGGTACCACGCTTATTGAGCGCGGTAAGCAGGGCGTGTCGCTTACGCGCGACGGCAAGCAGTATCTGCCGTACCTGCGCCAGATCGTGACCGCCGAGGCCGAGCTCGAGGGCAAGCGCCAGGAGCTGCTGGGGCTTTCGTCGACCGATATTCGCATTGCGACGTTTACCAACGTGAGTCGAACCGTGTTGCCGCGCGTGATCCGCGATTTTGGAGCCCTGCACCCGGGCGTACGCTTTACCCTCAAGCAGGGCGATTACACGCGCAACGCCCAGTGGGTGCACGATGGCGTGGTTGATTTTTGCTTTACGGCACGCGGATTTACCGCTGGGCTCGAGAAGCGCGTGGTCTATCACGACGAGTTGGTGGCATTGTTGCCGGCCGCGCATCCGCTGACGGCAAAGGAAAAGGTGACACTCGCCGACCTGGCGTCCGAGCCGTTTGTACTGCTGGATGAGGGCGAACAGAGCCTGGTGCTCGATGCATTTGCGGCGCATGGGCTGTCGCCGCACGTGACGAGCGAGGTGACCGACGACTACACCATCATGGCGATGGTGGAGGAGGGCCTAGGCGTGAGCATGCTCTACCGTCGTACTGTGGAGGGCATGCGAGCCGATATTCGTGTGCGGCCCATCGTGCATGCCCCCTCGCGCGACGTGGTGGCGGCCTGGCGCAGCTGGGACACCATGCCTATCGCCACGAGGCGCTTTATCGACTATATGAGCTCGCATATTGTCAATTAATGACTGGCGTAGCGTTGAGTGCGGTGTTTAGCGGGCTGTCGCTTTGGCTTTGGTGGCGCGATAGGTGCGTGCTGGGTGGCAGAGTAATACCGCCACGACCATAAAGAACGCCGTGGTGCCCAGGCTGATGGGGTAGACCATCATAATGTTCGCAAAGGTGCGGAAGTGTGGGAACACGCAGAACACCCAATAGAAGCGAATACCGCAGACGCAGATCATGGTGATGAGGGCGGGCATGAGCGAGATGCCAAAGCCGCGCAGGTAGCCGGACATGTTTTCGTAGAACATGCTAAAAGCGTACGCCGGGAAGATCGAACATACGCGGATATAGCCGATCGAGACGATGTTGGGGTCGCTGTTGAACAGCGATAGGATTTCGCGCCCCAGACCGACAATAACGATAATCGTGGTGAGTGCAACGATACCGCCTTCGACCAGGCAGACCTTAAGCGTTTTGGTGCAGCGGTCGATCTGGCGGGCGCCGTGGTTTTGTCCCACAAAGGTGGTGCAAGCTTGGCTAAAGCTGTTGAGCAGGTTGTAGCACACATACTCCAGGCTCATGGCGGCGCTCGATGCCGCCATGACCTCGGTGCCCAGGCTGTTGATGGCAGACTGGATGATGATGTTGGCGACGGCAAAGACGGCGCTTTGGATGCCGGCGGGCAGGCCGATCTTGACGATGCGCTTGAGGGCGACGGGGTCGATAGCCAGGTCGCGTGGGGTGACGCGGACGACGGAGTCGGTCTTGAGCAGGCGGATAAAGAGTGTAGCGGCACTGACGGTGTAGGCGATGGCGGTGGCGATGGCGACGCCCGCGACGCCCCAGTGGAGTACGGGGACAAAGATGAGGTCTAGGCCAATGTTGAGGACGGTGGACACAGCAAGCGCCTGCAGCGGCATGCGGGTGATGCCGACGGAGCGGAAAATCGCGGCCTCAAAGTTGTAGAGCAAGATCGAGGGCATGCTGAGCAAAAAGACGCGTAGGTAGAGCGAAGCGAGCGGCATGGTTTCGGAGGGAACGTTGAGGGCGGCGAGCATGGGCTCGGCAAAGATCTCGCCCAGCGCGATGACGACAAAGCCCACAAGCGCCATTAAAATCGAGGAATGGACGGCGCGTTTGACCATGTTCTGATCGTTGCGGCCGATAGCGTTGGCGATGACCACGTTGGAGCCAAGCGACATGCCAATAAACAGGTTGAGCATAAGGCTGGTAAGCGGAACATTGGAGCCGACCGCCGCCATGGCGAGGGTTCCCTGGTCGCCCGAGAAGTTACCGATGATGACCGTGGCGATGAGGTTCGACAGCTGCTCCAAGATGCTCGTGGCGGCCACGGGGAAGGCGAACAGGGGAATATTGCGCCACAACGAGCCGGTGGTCATGTCAATGTGCTTAGATGCGGTATCAGCCATACGCTCTCAATCTCTAACATGCTATATCGTGCTTATTTGCGCAGACGATGATACTCCTAATCGCCTAGTCGTTGGGGACGTTCTTAAACGACTAGTCATTCAAGAACGTCCCCAATGACTAGGTGGGGAAGGCGTGCGACAATGGTGTGCGTTGTGTTGTTCGCGCTAAGGAGTTGCCATGTTGTTGTGTCCCGTTTGCCATGAGCCGTTGGTGGACAATGAGCGCGGTGCTGCATGCGCGAGCGGACACCGGTTTGACCGTGCGCGCGAGGGCTATCTATATCTGCTGCGCTCGTTCAAGAGCGGCGACTCCATGGGCGATCCCAAGTCGCAGGCACGCAGCCGTCGTGACTTTCTGAACCGTGGATACTACGCACCGTTGCGCGATGCGATGGTTGAGTTGGCGCGCAAGCAGGTGTCTGGGCGCGCCGCGTCTGTGAACGGCCCCATGACGCTGCTCGATATTTGCTGTGGCGAGGGCTACTACACCAGCGCCATGGGCGCGGTGCCGGGCGTGGATGCTTACGGTTTCGACCTGGGCAAAGAGATGGTGCGCTTGGCGGCCAAGCGCGGCGATGCGACCTACTTCGTGGCCAACATGAAGGACATCCCTGTGGCCGATGGCGCCTTCGATATGGTGACCGAGCTCTTCGCTCCCTTTAACGAGCGCGAGTTTGCCCGCGTGCTGGCGCCGGAGGGTTCGCTCTACACCGTGGTGCCGGGTGCCCGTCATCTGTTTGGGCTCAAGGAGGTGCTCTACGACACACCGTACCTTAACGATGAGAAGCTGCCGAAGACCACCGAGCTCGAGTTAGTCGGAACGCAGCGGGTATCTGCGAATATTACGCTTCAGACCCAGGCCGATATCGAGGCGGTGTTCCAGATGACGCCGTACTACTATCGCACACGCCCTGCCGACAAAGAGCGCCTGGCAAATTTGGATACCCTTCAAACCGACATCGACTTCATCATCGCCGAGTACCGCCACAGCTAACAACCTGCCAAAAAGGGACAGGTTTGTTTTGGCAGGTTTTATCTGGGCAAACGTAAAGGGCCGACCGCGTGCTACGCGATCGGCCCTTTTTATTGGCGTATATACCAGAGTCGCTGAGCGATTGACACGGATGTAACTTAGCTCAAACGGTCCATGCCCTCTTTTTTTACGCGGCTGGCGAGTACAAAGTAGATAATGCTGACAATCAGGCCGGTAAAATCGGGGATGCTTGAGCCGGTCCCACCCAAGAGGGGCAGGGAGAGAAGCAGGCTGATGGCCGAGCACGCTAGGCAGACGATGGACCAAATCCAAACAACGCCAGCCTTGGCGGGATTATTTGCCGCGCGGATGCCAAAGACGGCGGTCACAATTTCGACGATGCCCAATACGATGACGACGACGCAAGAGACGATTATGGCACTTGTGATATCGCCTGCCGCGCTGCCCGCAAAGAGCGCTGTGGCACCCATGCCTGCGCTCAGAATGCCGACGACAAAGAAGAAGAACGATAAGATTTTGAGTAATTTGCAGGCGTTGCTCATGGCTGGTCCTTTCGATACGGGTACGGCCGGTCTGGCGTAGCCCATGTGCTGTACATATGGTGAAGCACATTGTAGTTCAACGCGGCGATGCATGCGCCTGAAAGCGCTTTGAGCCTGCGCAGGCAGCCCCAACCTTTCAAAAGGGAAAGCTGGGCGTAAGCCAAATCGATGGCAGCTCATGTGCGGCGCTGAGATGATGAGGCCGTAACAAGGAGCTGGTCTCAAGGAGGATCCATGATGTACGGAGCAAGGCAAGTGCGTGAGCCGCGGTCGTTGGGAAGGCGCATGGGCGATTCTGTGATCGCTGCCGTGTGCACGGGATTGATGGCGGTGCTTTGCATCGGGATGCTGTGGGCCATGTCGCATGTGGGACAATAACGGACGGTTGGGTGCTGGCATAAACGGCGCTCACGTATTCGTTTTGCTTGTTAAGGAGTACCTATGGGCGTCGTCGATCCCTTTTCTGTTGCTCGGGCCGCGGGGCTTGAGCTGACCAGGAAGCCCGAGGGCCTCACGCTCACCGACGGCACGATGGAACTGCGTGCCGATTTTGGCCGCATGCTTCCACGACTCAAACAGGTCCGTCTGCAGCAAGAGCTGCTGGTAAAGGCTGCGCGCACAAAAGGCATCGAGAGCCCATGGGCGATTGATGCCACGGCGGGCTTTGGCGAGGATTCGCTACTGCTGGCGGCCGCGGGCTTTACCGTCGATCTGTATGAGCAGGATTGCGTGATCGCGGCGCTCCTCAAGGATGCTTTGGATCGCGCGGCAGATGATCCGGCGCTTGCGGCTGCCGTGTCGCGCATGCGCTTACATGCGGGCGAGGACAGCATTGCCGGCCTTCGCCATACAGCTGAGCTGATCGGGCAGGGCGAGCTCACCGCTCCCGACGTGGTATATCTGGACCCCATGTTTCCCGGGCGCACCAAGAGCGCGGCGGTGAAAAAGAAGTTCCAACTCTTGCATCATCTGGAACAGCCGTGCACCGATGAGGAGACGCTGGTCGAAGCCGCGCTTGCGGTGCACCCGCGCAAGGTCGTTATCAAGCGGCCGGTGAAGGGGCCACTGCTTGCCGGCGTTAAGCCGAGCTATCAGCTTGCGGGCAAGGCCGTTCGTTACGATGTGTTGGTGCCGCCGCGTCCATAGCCCGTGCGCAATGGCCGGCATTGCGCCAATGGGGAGCCTATTTCCAAGGGTGCGACGTCAGGTGCCAGCCGCCGCAGTATTCGCATTTGTAGCAGGCTAAGCCGCGCCGCCCGCGGTTTTCGC
>CAVALS010000095.1:0-11448 GCA_963589385.1 Bacteroidaceae bacterium | reverse complement strand
GCTCGTATGTGGGGCTAGATAGTCCAAACAGGGAGAGAGTTCTTCCGTCTGACGCAATTACAGCGCAAAAGGCGAAAGAAGAGATCACCGATATCGTTAATGGATATAAAGCATTTTTAGATGGTGACCCTGAAATTGCTCGACTGTATTCGGTTGATCCAAAACGCATAGAAAACCGGATGGATGTAAAAGCCACGCTTCTTGTTGCCGGCAGAAACGTCGAAAAATGGAACGAACGTGGTTATAGAGTCCGTGCTGTCAAAGACATTGCTGAACCCATTTGGGCTTCCGGTGCCGCTTGTGAGGGCCGAGCGGGTGACCTCTTTTACACCAGAGGGGATAACAGGAAGAAGAAAGTCACCTTTGCAGTTGTTAGGTATGACGGAACGATTGCCGCGGGTGATGAATCTTACGCAGAGGATGTTAGTTATGAACAGCTTTTTAAGCTAAAAAAAGACGATATCGTTCTAAGTAACATCAACGCCGTTAATGGCGCCGTTGCCGTTGTCGATTCAAATACAGCTGGTTTATACGTGTCCTCTGAATATACCGTTATTCAGCCAAAAGACCCATTGACCGTTTATACGCTATGGTCGTTAATCAGATCTGATACAGCCCGCTCAGATTTGATATTGCTTTCCACAGGTATCGGAAGGACACGAATTTCTTGGGATGTCCTTGGTGAGCTACAACTTCCGATTCCCAATCTAAAATCGATGCGGGTTATTCAAGAAAGAATGGAGGAGCTAGCAGAAACCCGAAAGAAGGCGGCAGCGCTTCTTGAAGAGGTTAGCCAACTGGTTAACATTGATATCTGCAACTCAGACGAACGTGCTTTGTCAGTTTTAACAGCATTCAAACCTCCGAAATAAACTAATGCCCGAGAACAAAAACGAATTGCTCTCGGGTATTTTCTTTCTAGCTTGAAAAAGTGCTGCATGTCAATGCTGGTCTAACAGAGCCAATATTAAACATTGTGAGAGTTATGCCCCCTATACGAAGGCGCACCGGCTGCTCGTTTCTTATTCTCGAGGGTCTTCAGGTCTGCCTGGATTTTCGAAGTCGAAGGTGTGGAATGATCAACCGAGCGTTTTCCCTCCTCGAGCGTCTCCGGGGTATATTGAATAAGAATATCGGCCCCTATTTCGTGCATTCTCGCGTCAAAGGAGCATTGACACTTCTGCAAAACCTCATCGAAGAATCGGAAGTTGCCCTGAGTCTGCGCAATCTCCATCCAACTCTTGTATTCATCCGCATGCGTTTCGTCAATGACGATAAGGTCCACCCCGTTCTCGATGCACTGCTTCATCATGATGAGTCGACCGATTCGCCCGTTGCCGTCTTGGAACGGATGCAGGTGCTCGAACCTTGCGTGAAAACGGGAGATCGACTCGAAGTCCTTTGGGCTGCTCTCCCATTCGGCGAGCAGTGCCGGTATGGCGGTCGGAATGTCGCTCGGAAGGGCAACCTGCACCGAGCTGTTCCCAATACGGTTGGGAATGTACTTGAAATGACCGCTTTCCCCGTTGGCCGCCATGGTCGTTCCCTTGTGAAGGATCGTCTCGAATTCAATGAGGAGCTCCGGCGTCAGCTCGACTCCGAGCGCGTCGACCATTCGATCGAACATCTTGAAAGACTTCTTGGTCTCAATGATATCGTCAAAGTCGTGGTCTCCCGTAACCTTATTCCGTGCATAGAGCGTCTCGATCTGATCGAGCGTGAAGGTAGATCCCTCGATCTTGTTAGAGTGGTAGAGGAATTCTAGAAGGATGACCTCATAGGCGGAATTCGGCGCCGCCTTCAGTGTCTGCATCTTGCTTGGGGAGATAATCATTGTGCATCCTTCGTAAATGGCGTATCAATCACAGTCGTTTCTATATCTAGGATAATTGAATAAACGATATTAGCTTTGTGTTTCCCCAGCAGGACAAGCGCCCCAATGCCTACAACGGCCGTAAAAGAGACACCCTCGGCGCTTCGCTCTCAAAGGCAGTTGTGACTTGGCCGCCACCTTTAAGGACGAGTTAGACGTTGACTAGATTCTCCCGCGGCAATCGCGATAAGTTGGCTCACAGGAACTTCTTCTGGCTTACAGTCGCGGCATGTTCTTGTAGACACCCTGGCGGTGGCCGACCCTCACGACCTCGATGACGGCTTTCCCGTCCTCGATCCTTGCCAGGATGCGGTAGACACCGACACGCCAGCGCCAAACGGAATCGGTGCCCTGAAGCTGTTTTCCGTTCGGTGCGCGACGCGGATCCTCGCATCCGTCAAGGTGCTCCTGAACCCAGGACAGGATTATGAGCCGCTGCTTCTTTGGGATGCTGAGGAGTTGCTTGGTCGCCGCCTTAGACCATTCGACGCTGAAGCTCACTCGGCCTCCATTGCCATACGCATGACGTCATCCATCGAATAGCGGGTGGCATCGTCTTCCATCAGCGCCTCGTTGTACGCCTTGATGTCGGCAGCCTCCTCAACTTTTTCGAGGGCGGCACTCCTCACGAATTCGGAAAAGGAAATGCCCAGAACGCTCGCATAGGACTGGATCCAGTCCTTCTCACACTCGTCGAACCTGATGGCGGTTGCACTCATGGCCATAGCTACTCCAATCAACGTACTACACCGTAGCACGCTCATTATACCCATTCGGCATGGGATCGGTTTCAAAAAGGTATTCAGAATGAGTATGCAGCTCCGCACCAGGACAAGCGCATCCAAATGCCCTACAACGGCCGTAAAAGAGATGCCCCTTACCGGAAGAGGGGCTCAGTTTCTTGTTTTTGCGCCCCTCATGGGGTATAAGTTGTTTAAGGTGACCAACACCGTCAATGCGCGGCAATGAAAGGCGCCCATCAGTCCGAGATAGGGATTTAAGGAGACGGTGCCATGCCGAACGAATCATTCCGCTACACAAAGCAAATATCTGACCAGGGCCGAGAACGCTCTGTCGAAGTGCGCCGGGAGCGCGCAACCCTCAAGCGGCGCCTCAAGGCGGGGGAGATCAGTCCAGCCGATGTCCTCAATGACGAGGGCAACGTCGCAGCCAAAATCAGGCTGTTCGCGTTCCTCAAAAACTGCCCCGGCGTTGGGTCGGCCGGGAGTAGGACCCTGCTTCGTGCTCTTGGCTTATCCGAGACCAAGACGATTCGCTCCCTGGGTCCCGTGCAGAAGACCCGCATACTGACCATGCTTGAACTGATCGCCAATGGCGTTCGGGTCGACCGCGTGGCCGAGATCATCATGTCCGAACGATAGAATAGAATCCGATAGGGGATTAGAGAAAGGCAACATCATGGATGAGAATAACCTCAACAATCAAGACGACCAGGGCCAGGACCTGAACCTCGTTCCCGATGGAGGCGGCAGCGGCAAGATGCCCCTGAAACGCAAGGTCGCCATCGGCGCAACGGTCGCGCTCGTTGTCGCGGGGCTCGGACTCGGCGGCGCCTGGGCTACCGGCGCCTTCGCCCCAAAGTCCGAGATCACCAAGATCGAGGCCGATGGCGACAGCGGCAAGAAACAGATCTCCGAGAAGACCGAGCCAGCGGTGGATTGGACCGTAAAGATTGAGGCCGAGGGCGTGACTGCCGACTCCTCGCCCCTGATCACCCGCTACGTCTGCACCGACGGCGCCGACAAGGGCGTCGAGTTCTACCATGCCACATCCGCATCCGACGCTATCGAGGGCAAAGACAGCGTCCAGCTGACCGAGGGCGCCTGGGAGATCACCGCGATCCCCATCATCAACCCCGACGGCTCAATCACCACGCCCACAGGCGGCGGCGAGCAGGCCGTTTCCGGCGAATCGAAGGACTCCGGCTCCACCGAGTTCACCGGCGAGACGAAGCCCGCCGAGAACGTGACCCAGGACGACATCGACAAGGTGCTCGACAAGGTGAACGAGGCCATCTCCAAGGGCGACGGTACCCTCACGGGGGATGCCGGCAAGGACGTGGTGAACAAGGTCACGGACAACGCCTCCAAGGCACCTGCTGCCGACAAGGAGAAGGTCGAGGAGAAGAAGGACGCAGCGGCCGACAGCGCCGTGAAGGCCGAGGACAAGAAGACCGATGCGGCGAAGCCGTCCACGGGCTCCGGCTCCGCGCCGTCAAAATCCGACTCCAAGCCCTCTTCCGGCTCATCCAACAAACCGTCCCATGAGCACACGTGGCAGGCGCAGTACCGCAGCGACCCCGTATACGAGACCCGCACTCGTACTGTTGTGGACCAGGACGCGTGGGACGAGCAGGTTTGCGTCGGCTCACACATTGTCTTTTCTGATGGGGCCATATTCTATGACGCTGCCGCAGCGGCAAACTATCAGGAATCGAAGGCAATGGCTGGAACCCGGGTTTCTTACTATACGGTTGATGACTACAAAACCGTTCATCATGAAGCAGTGACGCATCAGGAGACATATCAGGTGCAGACTGGAACCAAGCAGGTGCTTACCGGCTACCGCTGCCCCGGTTGCGGTGCAACGAAATAGGTCCGAAGCGGATAGATAGGCTGGCTTTTTGGAACCGGGTCTGAAATTGCTCCATGCGTTATCGCTCTTCGGCCGATTTTACTTCGCATTGCTCCTGATAGTCCGTCCGGGGTACTTCGGGAAGAGGACATATCTTTATAGGGGAGTCGGGCTGTTCGTGCTTCTCGGTGCGATCCTGCGCCTGGCTTGCGATATCCTGCCATATCTTGTCGGCCTGGCATGAGTCTTTCTCGTCGCACCCAGTGGACGGTCGCATGATATTGGGGTATTGATACGGTGGTTTATGCGGTTGTAGCAGTGCTACTCTCAATGCTATACGGCATTGTGTTTATGTGATAATATGTCATTATCATAATGTGAGGTGATGTATATGGCACTGATACAGCTAAACGTCCCCGACGATGTAAAGGAACGTGCGGATAGGGCATTCGCGAGGAGCGGGCTCACGACACCGTATGCGATGCGTATTATGGTCAACCAAGTTGCCGAGACGGGCAGGACGCCTTTTGACGGTCTGTTCTTATCCCCATCCGGGCGGCTCTACTCGGAGGAT
Organism: Bacteroidaceae bacterium; assembly: GCA_963589385.1. Lineage (GTDB taxonomy): Bacteria > Actinomycetota > Coriobacteriia > Coriobacteriales > Coriobacteriaceae > Collinsella. The sequence continues at coordinate 6,406 of CAVALS010000095.1, read as the reverse complement.
GTGCGCCTGGCGATGTTGCGCGCGGAGGCCCAGGAGTATGGCCTGATCGAGGATGATTCCGGAGATGACCCCCTGAAGATCCCTGATGATATCCTTGCGGAAATGGGAATCAGTCCCGAGGAGGTCGGGCAGTGAGCCATTACGAAGTGAGGGTTCCCGGCTCTTTCTGGAACACGCTCGTCGCGCTTAAGCCGAAATACTCTCATGCCGAATACGTTGAGGTCGTTAATGCTGTCAAGGCCTGTATCGCCGAACTCGAACGCACTGGCATGATAGAGGAGAGCGGGTGGGATGATCATGTGCTCGTGCACCCGCCATATTCTGACGGCAAGCACCGTGAGGCCCATACCTACGATGATGACGTCCTGGTCGTGTATTTCATTCGCGAGAGGAACCGCCGAATCCGCATGGTAGGCGTTTTCGATCATTCGAATATACCGCGTTCATAACCGCATTTCGGTGATGCAAATATAGGAGATGCCCCACGGTTATCCTCTCTTTGCGACAAAGAAGGGCCCCGCTCATCTTGAGCGGGGCCCTTCAGGCTTTATCGCGGATATGCGTTAGATCTTACGCTTGCGTAAAATCAGGAAGATTCCAGCGATACAGGCCGCAATTCCGGCGGCAATTGCCGCGTAGAGGACCCAGTTGCCGGTCTGCTCGAGGTTCTTGCCCTCGGGAGTGTTCTCGATATCGATGGTCTGGTCGGTGTCCTCAAGGTCGGTCTCCTTGGAGATCTCCTTGCCGTCCGTATCACGCTGCAGGCTCTCGAACACGACAGCCTGCTGGCCCGCGACGTCGGAGGCCTTGAACACCATGGGGACATCCACGTCGAGGTCCGAGACGGCAGGGGTGAACCGCACCTGTCCGTTGGCGATGACCTCGTAGGTGCCAGGCGTCGAGTTCTTACCGGTCGATTCGGCTTCGGTTGCCGTATTGTCGCCCACTGCCTTGTCGTCCTTATCGGAGACCACGAGTTTCACCTGGCCGCCACTCAGCTTCGTCACGATGTCGACCGCATCTTTCGTCGCTCCCGGCACGGTGAGCGTATAGGTCCCGTCATCGTTCTTGGTGAGCTTGGCGCCCTCTGGGATGTTGACGAAAGAGCCCGTTCCGGTGACGTCGACGAGGGCCTTGGAAAGATCTGTGCCGGAGGCATCGGTATCGGGGTCCTTCTGGATACCGTTGCCGGCAAGGGTCGAGGCGTCCTTCACGTCCGTGAGCGTGAGCTGCGTGCCGTCGGCCTTCTTGTTGATAGAGGCCGTGAGTGTGTAGCTCTGGCCGGGACGCAGTCCCTTGAGGTGGACGGTGTCGACGATTGCGACCTCGTCCTCAGGCTTCACCACCTTGCTGCCCTGGATTGTGGCCGCAGTGGTCTTGAGGCTCGGGGAGATCTCGACCGTCTGGTCCTTGTCCGTCGGGTCCTCGTGCGAGCCGATGAGGGTACCGTCGACGAACAGCTTCTCGAATACTACGGTCTTCGCGCCGCCCAACGCACCCGCATCGAAGGTAAAGGTCACATCTTGGGTCCCGTCCTGGGTCTGCGGCGTGAACTTGGCCGAGGCGGTGATCTCCTTACCGTCCGCGCCCTTCAGTGCCTCGCCAGTCTCAGCGTCCATGAGGGTGCCCTGGAGTTCATATTCGGTACCGGGGACGAGGCCGGCGTACTTGACGGTGTCGACGATGGCGGCCTTGCCGTCGGCGGTGACCTCCTTATCGCCATCGGCGCCATCGGCTGCCGACGTCTTGATTTCGGGCGGGATGACCTCGACGGTCTGCCCCTCGTCGGTCAAGTCCTCGTGGCTGGCGATGACGCTGCCGTCCGCCTCGAGCTTCTCGAACACGACGAGCTTCTTGTTGGAAAGGGTCGAGGTGTCGACCGAGAACGTCACTTTCACCTTGCCCTCGGTATCCTCGGGCTCGAAGGTCGTGGACGCCGTTACGGCGTTTCCATCTGCGTCTTTCAGGGGCTCGCCGGTAGCCGAATCCATCAACGTGCCGGTCACGGTGTACTCGCGGCCCGTTGCTAGGTTCTTGTATGAAACCTCGTCCTCGACGGTCACGGCCTTGCCGACACCGATTGCCTTGTCGCCGTCTGCCGCATCGGTCGCGGTGGTACCGATCTCGACAGGCAGGAACTCGACCGTCTGGTCCTCGTCCTCGGGGTCCTCATGGCTTGCCTGGATCTTACCGTCCAGATAGAGGCGCTCGAAGACGACGGCATTATGGCCACCGAGGAGCGTGGCGTCGAACTTGAACTTGACCTTCTGCTTGCCGCTGGATGCCTTGGGGGTGAACTTGGCCGTTGCGGTGATGTCCTTGCCGTCCATACCCTTCAGGGCCTCTCCGGTCTCGGCATCCATGAGGGTGCCTTGGAGCTCGTACTCGGTGCCCTTTTTAAGTCCCTTGTAGGAGACGGAGTCGACGATCTCGGCCTGGTTCGAGGCCAGGAGCTTATGGTCCCCGTCGGCCCCGTCGGTCGCGGTGGTGCCGATCTCGATGGGGTTGTCGTCCACCGTGCCGCGGTCGATCGTGTAGGCGTCGCGGCTCACGGTCACCTCGAACTTGACGAGGTTAAGGCTGTCGTTTGCTGAACAGCGGAGCTCCTCGAAGGTGTAGGTGTCATATGGCAGCGCACCCTTGGAGTCGTCTGCTGCAGTTTGGGCGTCTTTGGAGCCGGAAAACCACAGGCCGTTGTCGATGGAGAGCTTCGACTCGTCGACGGTGCCGTCGGCGTTCAGGGCGGCGTCATTGCCGTTGGTGTTCTGGGTATGCGGGCAGGCAGAGGCCTCGGTCGCGAGGATGCCGTTCACGTCGGTGATCGCGATATGGGTCTCGCCCGTGGTCTTGGACGTGATCTTGAACGGGACGTTCGCGAGTCCGGTCATATCCTCGCCGTGAACCTTGTTGAAGGCGATGTCCCCGCGCTTCACCTGCTCGTGCACGGTAGGGGCGTCCTCGCTGGGCTCAACGAATGTCGATACGAATTCGGACGAGGTGTTCGAGGTGATCTGCTGAAGGTGGACGGTGCTGTCGCTCAGCAGGTAACCGGCTGGGGCCTTCGTCTCCTGGATCGTCACAGTACCAAGAGGAAGTGTATTTACTTTCCCATCAGTGGTTTTGTAAAAGCTATCGCCAGATACTACATATTTTTCAGGCTCTGTACTTGCGCGCAAAAGACTTGTGTAGCCGTTTTCGTTCGTTTTCAGAACCCAGGTTCTCGTGGCCTTCTCGGGCAGGTTGTCTTGGGTGTAGAAGCCGTCATAGTACTTGACGGTGAACTCAGCGCCCGCGAGCGTGCCGGCACCGAGCGGGGAGGCCTTGCCCGTCTCGGCATCGACCTTGGCGACCAGCATGTCAGCAGGGTCGTTCTGGGGGGCGTCGGTGACGTTCACGGTCGCCGTCTGGCCACCCGACACGCTTACCTTGTGGACCCCCTCATCGAGCGCATAGGACTTTCCCGCTTTGGTCTCCTTGACGTAGTAGGTGCCCGGGGCGATATCGATCACGTTGGAGTCGCCGAAGGCGTTGCAGGTGAGCGTTCCCACCTGCTGGGTGCAACCGGAGTCGGAGTAGACGCCGTAGGTCGCGCCGTCGAGCGAGTAGCACGGGTTGTTGTCGGAGATGCCGGGGTTGGAGCTCGTCTTCTTGAGCTTCAGCTTGCCCTTGTTGTGGAAGGTGATGAGGCACTGGGTTCCGGTGCCGTAGTTGACGAGGTAGATCGTATCCTTGAATGACTGGGGTGCGGGCCCAGGCAAATTCTTGTCCAGATTCGCAAGGAACGTGCCCGCGTTGATATTACCGTTGTAATAGAGAATGGTCTTATAGCACCAGTTGCGAAACGCGGCGGTCGTGCCCTGCATGCCGTACGCGCTGGAGCTCTTCGTGAGTGCCGAGAGGGCAATGTGCTGGATGGCGAGCATCTTGCTGTAGTCCAGCGGCGTGCCGTCGTACCAGTTGAAGTTCCAAAGACCTTTCGCCTTCGCCTCCTCGAAGCCTGGGCCCGTAGGACCGTAGTAGAGGACCCTCGCCATGCCGTCGAGGCGGTCTATCTTGGTCTGCTCACCGCCCCCTCCCGTGTAGCATTTGGTCCAGTCGCTTTCGATCGGAAGCTGCGCCTGGGCCGTTGAGGCGTCCAGCGGATGGCGTTTGGCCGGGTCGAGGCAGATCGCCGGCGTGCCCTCCGAGGTCGTCGAGTTGTACATGTAGAAGCCGCCGTAGTTCACGCGCTCACCGCGGGTGATTGTCTCGGACGATGCGGCATATGCTGCGGTCGGTGCCGGTACGACGGAGAGCACCTGGCTCGCGATGAGCACCGCACCGGTGCCAATGGCCGCGCCTTTCTTGAGACGGGCGCCGATGCGGCGAAAGAGCCTGCCGGCGCACTCCTTCATCTTTCCTCCAGGTCGCATGACTGCTCCATTCTCTCGGTTACCGGAGAGGGGACGCGAGTTTTGGGCTGCGATTATGGGCATGCGTCCCCATGGTCTAACGTACCGCCGGCATCGACGCTATGCCTGCCGATTTGGTGCCACAAGGTGACAGTTCGCACCTGCGGTACTTATTTGACCTTTCGTTTTCACGCTACCGTATGAGGTATCCCGGTCGCCCGCTCGGAACAAGTGTTCAGGGGAATTCGGATCCGATGAGGCTGCTTGTAGTAAACTGAATACTACAGATTTCCGGTCGGCCTTTTGACGACGCGAATACAATGGCGCGCATGCGCCCTCGTCAACGAGTTACCGGAGGAAATCATATGTTTGAAACTGATCTCAACATGGGCGCCGATTTAGTGCGCCGCGAGATGACGGTCCGCCAATTCCTCGAGAGCGCTACCGCGGTGGGGGAGCTGGTCGTCGTCACATGCGGCGGGTGGCCCACCTGCACCGTACATATCGACAGTGAGGACTATTTTCGTATGCCCGCCGATATCGCCCATCGGAAGGTGCTGAATTCGAGTTTTGGATCAATCAAGGTCACGACGCGTGATCCGTTGCCCATGGACGTCCCCGTCCGCTTTGTCGACTGCTAAAAAAAGCGACAGGCTAGATAATTTCTCCTGGAACCGAGGCATTGCATTGCAGAGCGGAGTATGGACGCTTTGTGGCGTAAACTTCGCAAAAGGCGCTCATTAACGCGCAGCTAAGGAAGAGGCGCTCGACAAGAGCGCCCCACGAATACCTGAAACTAAATCCGACGAGTTCGGACAGTCTTATTATCAGAACTGGTTGTAGTTCTGTTCATATTAGCGGCGGCAAGATTGGACTTCAGCGATTTCGTGGATGGACCGACGAAGCCGGCGTCCTCATCGAAATTCGGTCTCTCTACACCAACTGCACCGAGCTGCTCGTCCGAAAGTGACCGGTCCGTGAGAATTGGCGCTACCGTGGAAGCGAAATCAACCTGCATGTCCTCAGCGTAAGTAAGAAGGGGGTCGGCCTTTCCCGCCCTGAACTCATCGAGAGAGTCGTAGTAGGCATCCTTGGACGCGTCCGTCACGATAAACGGAACGAGGCCGGCGCGTAGGCACTCTCTAAAGGCAATTGCCCTTCCGACCCTGCCGTTACCGTCCGGGAAGGGGTGGATTGTCTCGAATCGCACGTGAAACCTGACGATATTCTCCAGGGACGGCTGATACTTGTTATATTCGGAGACAAGGCGGTCGACCAGCGCGGGGACCTCCTCCGGTCGCGCCGTGATGACGCTTCCCACTCCGTTCCCCAAGACCTTCCATTGGCCGGGTACGTCCATCACTCCGTCCATGAGTTGCAGGTGGATCTCCTTGATGAGTTCGGGGGTGAGCTCCCTGTCCAGCGAATCGAAAAGGAAATCGAACATTTTCGTGTGGTTTGCGGTTTCTCGGACGTTTCCAGGGATGGTGGAGTCCGCGAGAACGGTATCTCTGGTTTCGAAAATCGTCCTCGTCTGCCATTCAGTGAGCGAGCTGCCCTCGATCCGCTCATGGTTGTACACGAAAGAGACGATCGATGTCTCATATACGCCGTTCGGGACGGAGCTCTCGTGCTCAAACCCGACCTGATCGATATAGCTCTGGACGAAATGCCGCTGCAGCTCCGGGCTCAGGGGCCTATTCGCATGCGGGCTATCGGCGGGTTTCCCATCTTTATTTGCCCCGGTCAGCAAACTGAATAATCTGTTCAACATATATCTGCATGCTCCGATAGACGCGCCGATTTCTGACCGCATTTTACCCAGGATAGCAGCCACCCATGACTGGTCCTGTCACCCAATGGCACCAAACCGTCCGGCACTATACGTTTTGTCGATTTACGCTTTTGATGGGGCCGAATGCCCACAAGCGACCACGGGCTTGTGGCGGGCTGGTCGCCACAAGGCCCCGAGCAACTGATGGCAACCGTAGTTCCTTGGAGGATATCGAGTGCTG
>CAVALS010000094.1:0-11723 GCA_963589385.1 Bacteroidaceae bacterium | reverse complement strand
CTTTCGCATGAAGGAGTGGTGGTTCTACGCCAAATGCGCCTTCGCTGACCCCGCTACCGTTCATAAACTCGTACGCAAGACTAAAAAGGTCGACGAATACCGCGCCGCCGTCGATCGCGTCTTTCGCGAGCAGCCACTTGCACCCATAGCCCGCTTCCACGGCTAGTTGGTCGTTGGGGACGCACTTTAACGACTAGTCATTTAAGAACGTCCCCGACGACTATGTTGCACTAGAGCAGGTTCTTCTGTACCCACGCGATGATGTCGCTCGATTCGTAGAGTGGCTTGCCGTCGATGAACAGACAGGGAACCTGGCGTTTTCCGCCGACGGCGATAAGCGTCTGCTCGGCATCGGAATCGGTCGAGATATTGCGCTCGGGAATGGTCACGCCGTTATCGGCAAGGAAACGCTTGACCTTTATGCAGTACGGGCAGCCGGTCATAACGTACAGCGTAAGCTCATGATCAGTAGCCATGGGTCTCCAATCGGTTGAGGTTTCGATTGAAATACCCAAAGCCGCCGCGGTCTATGCGCGGACCAGTGACGATTCGATGGCCTGGACCAGAAACGCTGTGGCTCCGGTGCCGCAGAGTTTGTCGTAGTAGTCAACAAAGCGCTGGTCGGCAAGATAGCCGTGGGCGAGGCCCAGGTACGCTTCGTTCTGGGGCTCGCATCCCCAGTTGAGGGCAATCCAACGACGATGCATCGCGACAAGCTTGCGAGCCTCGCTGTTCTCTGGGTCGCCAATGCCCATGGCAATCGAGAGCTGGCCCAGAATAGCGCGTTCAAGTTCCTTCATGTCGTTCCATGTCTCGGGGTCCATGTCCAGCAGCGCTTCGTTCGCTGCATCGATAGCCTCATCGCCATAGCGCGCACGCGCCTCGGCGCCGTAGCGCTCTTCGTGTTCCTGCACGGAGCGCCAGCGCTCCAGTTGCGGCAGGACGGCGCCCATGAGCGAGACGGCTTCGTCGAGCGACATGCCGGTGTTTTGCGCCAGGCGCGGGGCACAGTCCTCGATCATTGCCTCCATCGTGGTGTCGTAGGTGTACTTGCCGTGGTCGTAGCACCACTTGCAGTAATGGTCGGTCGTGGCGCCCGTGGCATCGGTGCCGCAGTCGTTGGGCGTGAGTATCATGCCGCAGCTCTGGCAATAGTGCTCGGGCATTTCGAGCAGGTGAGACAGGGGCTCGCCGGTTACGGCGGCGATGAGTTTCATCATGTCGATGCCCGGTGTGACCTCGCCGCGCTCCCAACGGCTGACGGCTTGGCGTGTGACGAAGAGCTTGGCGGCGAGCTGCTCCTGGGTAAGGTGATGGGCGCGACGGATGGCAATGAGCTTTTCTGCAAAGGCCATGGCGGCTCCTTTCTGCTGGTTGATGGCTTAAGCATACGCGGCAGCAGGTGCCCTTCCAAGCAACCGTTGGTTGCACGACGGGGAACCGCGGCGAAGAATTGCGCGCAACGCCCCACACCTCCATGCCGTACAATGACCGGCATGGAACCTATTGCACACATACATACCGACCTGCCGCAGAAGTTTGGCATTCCGCGCAACAGCTTTTTGGCGCCCCATCTGCAGGGACGCATTGTCTTTGAGCCGGAATTTGCCTCCAACGCAGCGGTTGAGGGTCTGGACTCCTTCTCTCACCTGTGGCTGCTGTGGCGCTTCGAAAACGGCACACCCGGCGGCACGGCTAAGGACATAGCTGCCGATGCCAAGGCGCAGGACAGGTCCGGCACCAATGCCAAGTGGTCGAAAACCGTGCGCCCGCCGCGTCTGGGCGGAGCCGAGCGCGTGGGCGTGTTTGCCACGCGCAGTCCGTTTCGCCCTAATCCCATTGGGCTTACCTGCGTCAAGCTCGATCGCGTCGAGCTCACCGACGATGGCCCCATCATCCATGTGCTGGGGGCCGATTTGCGCGACGGCACGCCCATCTACGACATTAAGCCCTACATTCCGTTTGCGGACTGCCACCCGGATGCGACCGGCGGCTGGATTGAGGATGCTCCGTGGCAAGAGCTCGACGTCGAGTTTCCGCAAGCACTGCAGGATATGGTCCCGCCCGCAAAGCTCCCCGGCTTGGTCGAGGTCCTTCGCCAAGATCCACGTCGCGCAGGCAGCAAGCACGAGCCAAACCGCGTCTATCATCTGGCCTTCGCCGGGCTCGACATATCTTTTACGGTTGATGAAACCCAGCTAACCGTAGTCGCCGTCAACGACGCGCGGGGCTAACCTGCCATTCGTCTGCACCCGTCAAATTAATCGCCAAACCCCGCGCCAAAACCGCCCACGCTGGTGGACAATAACGCCTATCGGAACAGCCTACTTTGCACGGGAGCTCAGCATGAAATACGACTTTAGCTCGCTTGTCGACCGCCACGGCATGGACTCCATCGCCGTTGACTCCTGGGGCGAGATCCCCGGTATGGCTCCGAACGCACCCGACGAGGGCTTCGACCGCATTCCCATGTGGGTGGCCGACATGAATTTCGCCACGGTGCCCACGGTCCAGGAGTACATCATCCAGCGCGCCCAGCACCCTATGTTCGGCTACTTCAATCCGCGTCCCGAGTACTTTGACCGCATCATCGAATGGCAGAGCCGTCGCAACGGCGTTGAGGGCCTGGCGCCCGAGCATATCGGCTACGAAAACGGCGTGCTGGGCGGTGTCGTGTCGACGCTGCGTGCGTATGTTCAGCCGGGCGATGCGGTGCTGGTCCACAGCCCCACCTACATCGGCTTTACCAAGTCCATCGAAGCCGCGGGCTATCGTATTGTCCACAGCCCGCTTAAACTCGACGACCAAGGCGTGTGGCGCATGGACTTTGAGGACATGGAGTGCAAACTCGCCCAAAACCACATTCATGCCGCGGTGTTCTGCTCGCCGCACAATCCCTGCGGCCGCGTATGGGAGCGCGACGAGATCGAGCGCGCCATGGACATTTATCGCCAGCACGATTGCGTGGTGATCTCGGACGAGATTTGGTCCGATATCATCCTGCCGGGACACAAGCACATCCCGACGCAGTCGGTGAGTGAGGATGCTCGCATGCGCACGGTTGCCCTCTACGCGCCCAGCAAGACGTTTAACCTGGCGGGTCTGGTCGGCAGCTACCACATCATCTATAACGAAACACTGCGCGACCGTGTGTGCGCCGTGTCCAACAAGACTCACTACAACGAGATGAATGTCCTCTCCATGCATGCGCTTATCGGTGCCTACCAGCCGCAAGGCTACGAGTGGGTGGACGAGCTCAACCAGGTGCTTGCCGGCAATATCGAGTACTTCTGCGATTACGTGGACGAGCATTTTGAGGGCGTGTCCTATTCGCGTCCGCAGGGCACGTACATGGTGTTTCTGGACTGCACCGAGTGGTGCCGCGAGCATGGCCGCGATATTCAGTGGCTGCTCGACGAGGGGGCGCGCGTGGGCGTGGGGTATCAGGACGGCCGTCCGTTCCACGGGCCCTGCCACATTCGCGTGAATCTGGCGCTGCCGCTTTCGCGCGTGAGGGAAGCGTGCGACCGCCTGGACCGCTACGTTTTTAATGCACGGTAAGCGTGCGCTGCATGTGGGGCCTTCTGCCAAGTCGGCTAGAAGACCCCACATGGTAAAGCGTCTGTAACCATTGGGCACTCGTGTGGTTTTGTTTGCTATTATCTTTAACCATTTCAGTCTGTAAACAGGATCGTCTGGAGCTCGATGAAAAGACCCCGTCGCTCGGTTGCCATTTCGTTGTTTGTCGCGCTTGCAGTGGCGAGCGCCTTTGTCGTAGCGATAGCTGGCTGTTCAGGGCGTAATGACGAAGCCTCGACGTCTGCATTAGAAGGTCTGGATGCCTCGCAGGTCAAGGACGACAATCTTAAGACGCTTAACGTCGGCAGCGACCTCTATCCGCCGTTTGTGTATACCGACGAGTACGGCGATATCGTTGGCCTGGATGTCGAGATATTGACCGAGGCTTTGGCCCGCATTGGTTACAAGCCAAAGTACCAGCTGATCGTTTGGGAAAAGAAGAACGAGCTACTGGCGAGCGGCGAGCTCGATTGCGTCATGGGCAGCTTTAGCATGACGGGTCGCGAAAACGAATATCGTTGGGCTGGCCCGTACCTTGCGAGCCGTCAGGTGGTCGCGGTCGATCCCGAGAGCGATATCTACACGCTTGCCGATCTTGAGGATAAGATCGTGGCGGTTCAGTCCACCACCAAGCCTGAGGGCATTTTGCTCAATCGCACAAATGAAAACGTTCCGCAGATCAAGGAGCTCTACTGCTTTTCGGACCGTTCATGCCTGAACCCGGCGCTCGTCGAGGGCCTGGTCGACGCCATCGCCGCGCATGAGTCCTTGCTGCTCACCTACGAAAAAGACTATGGCGTAACGTATCGCATTTTGGATGAGCCGCTGCTAGAGGTTGGTTTGGGCACCGCTTTCGATATCAACGATACGCGCGGCATCGACGTCAAGCTCACTCATGCCTACCAAGAAATGCTTGCCGATGGCACCATGGAACGCCTGGTGTCAAAGTACTTTGATGACCCTTCACCATTTTTGAATGTGGAGGGCCTGTCATGATCGATACGCTCGACCACGCCGCTCAGGAGCGGAGCAATCGTTCGGCAGGGGCATGGCTCCTTGTCGCTCTGCTGGGGATAGCGCTCTCGGTTGCTGCCGGCATGATGAGCTACGGTTACACGACGGCCCAAGCCGAGCAGCGCTTTGCCGACGTTGTCGATTACGTGGCGACGCAGAGCCTTTCCTACGATGCGTTCAACAGCGCCTATACGACCAAAAACCTGATTCGCGTTATGGAGATCGCCGGAGAGGCTGCCCGCGATATGGAGCGCGACGGTTCGGTGGATAGCGCCATGCTGGAGCAATACGCCGACCAGTTCAACGTGAGCGCGCTGATCGTGACGGACGCATCGGGCAATTTGGTGTCCGAGTCCTCGACGGGCGATGTGGGCTACGAGTCGCTCGCTACGTATCTCAAAGAATCACCCGTGCTGGAGGTGGCAACTCATCCGCTTAAGTCCTATACCGCCCGCATCACGCTTGCGGATGATTCGGTCGCAGACATTGGCTGCGTGACTCGGCAGGATGGCGAGGGTATCGTTATCGCGGTAAGGCATCAGAGCGCGAAGGCGGTCGCGAGCAATACACTCAAACTGCAGAGCTTGCTCGATGGCTATGAAACCATCGATAGCGGCAATATCGTGATCGAAAACGATGGCAAGGTCGTTGCGACCAATGCCGTCGAACCCACCGTATTGGGCGTATTCGATCTGCCTGCGACGGATGCCTTCATTGTCGACGGTATTAAGAATCGATGCCTGGCTGGTAAGGTCAGATTGGTTAACGCCGACGGCGAGTGGTATTTGGGCACATTTGGAAAAGCGCATAAATTCTATGTGTACACCTATGCCTCGGCGCGGCGTTACTTTGAGGTTGTCGCGGCCGTTGCTGCCGGCGTGCTGGCGCTCTACAGCGGTGTTATAGCCGTTGTTGTGATGGTGCGCCGCCGCGCTGATCGTCGACGTTTGACGGACTTGCTGCAGCAGGAGCGCGACTATGGCGACAAGCTGGCAAAGGCGGCGCGTGAGGCCTCGTCTGCCAACTCGGCAAAGACGGAGTTTCTGCGTCGCATGAGCCACGATCTGCGCACGCCCATCAACGGCATTCGCGGCATGGTCGAGGTCGGCGATGCCAATGCGGACGATCTGCAAAAGCAGACTGAGTGCCGCTCAAAAATCTGGACGGCATCGGGACTGCTGCTCGACCTTGCCAACGAGGCACTCGATATGAGTCGCTTGGAGAGCGGGCAGGTCGACCTGAACCTCGTGCCCATAAATTTGGTGGCGCTCAACTACGAAGTGCGCGATATTCTGGAGCGCCAGGCCGAGGAGCGTCTGGTGACAATTATCTGCGACCAGCAGACGCTTAATCATCCCTATGCGCGGGTGAGCGTGACGCACCTCAAGCGCTTGTTGCTCAATATTGCCGGCAATGCCGTCAAGTACAACCGCCAGGGCGGCTATGTTCGCCTGGTGTGCCGCGAGGTGGAACCTGTAGATGGCGTCCCCGTCTATGAATACACGATCGCCGACAACGGTATTGGCATGAGCGAGGAGTTCCAGCAGCACCTCTACGAGCCGTTTTGCCGCGAGGAGCAACAGGTGGAAGGCGCCTCATCGGGAACTGGCCTGGGCGCGCCTATCGCAAAACAGTTGGTCGAGCTTATGGGCGGAACCATGAGCTTTACGAGCGTCTTGGGGCAGGGGACGACGTTTACCATCCGCCTGCCGTTCGAGAAATGCAAGCGCTCCGAGATTCCTCAGGCAGTTCGCGCGGATGCGGGCGATGACGATGCGCTCCAGGGCTTGCGCGTTTTGCTCGTAGAGGATAACGATCTGAATGCCGAGATCGCGCAGTTTACGCTCAGTCGTGCCGGTGCCGTCGTGACGCATGCTAAGGATGGCGAGTCTGCCGTTGAGGCGTTTGCCGCGAGCGCACCGCACGAGTACGACGTGGTGTTGATGGACATCATGATGCCTGGCATCGATGGCCTTGAGGCCACGCGTCGAATTCGAGCACTCGATCGCGAGGATGCCGCGACCACGCCGATCATCACCGTGAGTGCCAATGCCTTTGCCGACGACCGCAGGCTTTCGCGTGAGGCGGGCATGGATGCGCACCTGAGTAAACCCGTGAGCTCGCAGGAGCTCGTCGAGGCGCTAGCGCACATTGCCGCCGACGCTTCATAAGCATATGGCCCGGTTCCAAGGTTGGTTGGAACCGGGCCATATTGCTATTTGTGGGTTTTGCTTTTGAGGCTTACTTTTCCTGAATCTGCTTACCGCAGAGATGCTCAATCGAAATCTCGTAAAGCTGGACGCCCTTAATGTCTTTGGCGATTTCCTCTTCGACTTCCTCGGCAGAAGGGTAGTACTTAAGGGCGAGCTGGCGGACTTTGTCCTCGATAAACGCGGGGGTGTCATTCGCCAGGCGACAACGGCCAAAGACCACGGTACTCATAACGTAGGGAGCCCAGTCGCCGTCCTTGTACCACTCGTTGCCGTAAACGGTAAAGCAGACCTTGTCATCGCGCTTGAGTGCGTCGACCTTGTGGCCAGCCTTGGCGCCATGGAAATAAATCTTGTCGTGCTCGGCGTCAAAGAAGTAGTTGACGGGAATGGCGTACGGGTAGCCATTGTCGCCGTTGACGGCAAAGACGCCGCGCTTGCAGGTAGCGAGCAGTTCGCGCGCTTCCTTATCAGTGATGGCGCGTTTCTTTCGACGTAAGGGCCTAAACATCGTTGGCTTCCTTTCTGGTCGTGCGTGGTTGCTGCAAAAACTATAGCGAAACGGATCCGTTTTTCTTGATGCGGGCGAGTATGTTTTTGAGCTTGTTAAAGTCGAGCGGTTTGGACAGATGGGCGTTCATGCCGGCATCGTGTGCCGCCTTGGCGTCCTCGGCAAAGGCATTGGCGGTGAGCGCGATGATGGGGATATCGGCTGCATCGACCTTCTCGCTCAGACGAATCGCGCGGGTTGCCTCATAGCCGTCCATGCCCGGCATCATAATGTCCATCAGGATCGCATCGAAGCTGCCGGCGGGATGCGACAGGTACAGATCGACGACCTCGTTGCCGTTGGCGGCGCGGGTGACCACGGCACCCTCGGATTCTAGCAGTGTCTGGGCAATCTCGGCATTCAATTCGTTGTCTTCGGCGAGCAGCACGTTCATGTCGGCGAGCGAGCAGTCGGGCGCACTCTCAACCGTATTCGCCCGCGCCTGGGGATTCTCGTCGATATCGAGCGGAATCTCCACGTAGAACGAGGTGCCCACATGGAGCTCACTGGTGACTTCGATGGTGCCGCCCATCAGCTCAATAAGCGACTTGACGATTGGCATGCCCATGCCGGTTCCTTGGAACTTGCTGCGCGCATCGTCACCTTCTTGGGCAAACGGCTCATAGATATGCTTTAAAAACTTGGGAGTCATGCCAATGCCGGTATCCGAAACGCTAAAGCAAAAGAGCGCGCGCCCGTTATCGAGTGGCTTGGTCTTTGAGCTAAAGGTGACGGAGCCGCCGTGCTTGTTGTACTTAATGCTGTTGTCTAACAGGTTGATCATGATCTGTCGGATATGGGTGGGACTGCCGATCATGTATGGCCCTGTGGCGTACGGCAGACTATTGTCCTGCATTGTGATGCCGTTATCGGATGCGCGGAGCTTGCACAGCACTAGCGTATCGTCACAGAGCTTTTTGAGGTTAAAAGGCGCATGTTCCAGTGTTAGCTTGCGGTCTTCGATTTTGCCCATCTCGAGGATGTCGTTGATCAGCGAGAGCAGGTGATTGGCGGCAACGCGCGCCTTGGCACGGCTCTCGCGGGCGACCTGGATATCGCCTTCCTTCAATTCCTCGATCTCGATAAGGCCCAGGATACCGTTGAGCGGCGTTCGGATGTCGTGGCTCATGCGCGTGAGGAATGCCGTCTTAGCGGCGTTGGCAGCGTCGGCTTTTTTGCGCTCGGTTCGAGCGCGCACGAGCGCCCAGATGAGCAGGACGATACCGACCGACAACATACCGATGAGGGCAGCTGCAACGGCGGCACGGTTGCGATAAAGGAATTGAAGCGTGTTGGATTCCTGGGCCGTGTACGACGTGGAGGAGTAATTGCTTGCGGAGAGCGATTCTCCGGCATTGATGATGCCCTTGTTGATGATTCCCAACAGCTCGGGCTTTCCGCGCGAAATCCAGCACGAGAGCTCACAGGTGTCAGGGAGCTCGGCCGTCTCGTAACCTTCGAGATCATAACGGTCGCCGATGGTTTTTATGCGTGAGCTGGGAGCGACGATGCAGTGCACCGTTCCCTTCCTGAGGGCGTCGAACGCTTCATCGTCGGATTGGTATCCGGTCACGGTCGCTGTGGGAAACAGGCTTTCAAGTGCATTTTTGTTGACAAACGATGATTTGGTACAGGCGATGTTCTGAAGGTCTTTGTTCAGGTCGCTGCCGGTGTGGATGGCGGTGAGGGACACGGTCCCCAACGATGCCGACTGCACAACGCCTGATTGCTCGGCAACCCAGTAATCTCGGTATACCGGCAGCGCAACGTCTATGCTTCCCTTTGACAGAGCCTTTGACATCATCTTGTAGCTATCAAAGGCGACGGTTTTGACCGTAATGCCAAATTTATCGTGCAGCGTCGTCGTAAGCGATGCGAGCGAGCCTTCCATTTCGCCGTTTTCGTCTTCGTTGCAGTAGGGGAGTTTGCCCGTAATGTAGCCGAGCGTGATGGTGTTGTCATTTGCTTTGAGCCAGGAACGTTCGGGGCCGTTGAGCGATGATGAACCGCTGTTTTTGACCGAGTAGTTAGATTTGACTTCGTCGATATAGCGTGGGTTGACGCGGGCGATTGCCGACATGGCGGCATTGATGTCGTCCATTAGGTCGGGGCGGCTTTTGGGGACGGCAAAGTAGTAGTCGCTCGAACCAATGTAGAACATGGGGGAGGCGCTGGGCGACGAGGCCGTGTCGTTCATGATAATGGCATCGACCTCGTTGTTTGCGAGCGCGTCAAAGAGAACGGAGTTCCCGTCATACTCCCTGTATGTGCAGGTGATTCCTTCGTTGGCGAGCCACTGCTGGCCAACGAAGGTTTGCATAACGCCGGGGTTGCAGCCGATGGTAAGGCCTTGGAGCGCTTGGGGGTCACCCTTGGCCAGATCGTCGCGCTCGGGCTTGGCGTAGATGTAGTAGCGCTCGGTGCCCTCGGGGTTCGAGGAAAAGAGCAGCTTTTGGGCGCGTTCCTCGGAGTAGGAGATGTTGGGCATGAGGTCGATCTCGCCCGCCTCGAGCATGTCCATAAGTTCGGTGAAGGTGCCGGAGACGTATTCGTACCGCCAGCCGGGCGTGTAGTACGACAGGGTCTGGAGGTACTCGTAACCCCATCCCGAGAGACGCTCGCCGGGGGTGCCGTCCTGGAAGCCCTCGTTGTTGACGAGCCAACCAACGCGGACCGTCTTGACTGGCTGATCGGTGTTGGCGGCATAGACGGGGGCGGGCGCGGCGGCGCTCAGCACGGTAAGCGCGACAAGCACGATGACCAAGGCGCGAGATATAACTAAACGAAGGGCGACGGTAACTCTCACGTGCAATCCTAACGAATCGAGACAATACCGCATAAGGATACCAGCTCAGCCTGCCTAGCCGGCGGCTGCACCGCTAAACGCTCCCGCCCGGCAGTTGGGGACAGTCCCTTTCTGCCGGCACAAAAGGAACGTCCCTAACTGCCGGTTGTGGGACAATACCGAGCAAACGTGATTGGGCGTCTGGGAAAAGGGGTCGCGATGAACAAGTTGAGGACGCTTGCCGACGTGTTGCGCCAGGCTGGCTTTGCGCGCATCACGGGCCTGTTTCTTATCTTTTACCTGCTATGTTCGACGGCCGTCTGGCTGTCCGAGCCTACGACCCTCACCTTTGGCGATGGACTTTGGTTTAGCTTCGAGACGGTCTCGACCATCGGCTTTGGCGATATCCCGGCCGAAACGCCGGTTGCCCGCGCCATTACCGTTGTCCTGAGCGTTATCAGCATCTTCTACATCGCCATGCTCACGGGTGTGGCGGTGAACTACTGCAATACGCTCATCAAGCTGCGCCAAAAGGACACCATGGCGCGCTTTATGGACGATCTGGAGCATTTGGAAGAGCTCGATCGTGACGAGCTCGCCGACCTGTCGCGCCGCGTGCGCGAGTATCGTCGACGCCAGCGCTAAAACGAACGTCGTGCGCCACAACAAGGGGGACTGAAATGAATATCACCGTGTATCTGGGCGCCAGTGCCGGCAATGACCCGGCATTTCTGCCCGCGGTACAGGAACTAGGCAGCTGGATTGGCGCCAACGGACACGCGCTGGTATACGGCGGGTCCAAGTCGGGACTGATGGGCGCGCTCGCCGATAGCGTACTCGAGGCAGGTGGACACGTGACGGGTGTTGAGCCGAGCTTTTTTATCGAGGCCGAGTTTCAACATGACGGTATCGACGACCTCATCGTGACGAGCGATATGGCCGAGCGTAAAGCCAAGATGATCGAGCTTGGCGATGCCTTCATTGCCTTTCCCGGCGGGACGGGCACGCTCGAGGAGATTGCCGAGGTTATGTCCGCGGTGTCGTTGGGGCACCTGAGTGCTCCGCGCATCCTGTATAACCTGGACGGTTACTACAACGACCTCAAGGCACTGCTCGGGCACATGATTGATAAAGGGCTATCGAGCCCACGGCGCCAGCAGGGCATCTACTTTGCCGACGATTTGAGCGAGATTGCTTCGATTATCAACGGATAAGTCTTGAGCCTGCCCCACTATGGCTCCCAATGGTGCCGTTCGCGGCGTGGATGGTTGGCTCGTTCGGGCAACGCTCGCTCTACAATAAAACGCATCTATGTCGACTTTGACCGCGGGAGGACCCGATGGATAACCTTGCCAAACCCACAAACCGCGCGCTGTTTTTAGTTAGCGTTGCCGTGACCGGTGCGTTCGCAGGTGCCGCGGTCTGGCTGTTCTTTTTTGCGATGGAGCACGGTATCGACTATCTATGGACCGAGATTCCGCACGCGCTGGGCGTCGCTTCGCCCGAGCTCGCGAACGGCCCGTTTGGCTTTTTTGAACTGCCTCCCATTTCTTGGACACGAGAAATGGGAGGCTTTTTATGCGTG
>CAVALS010000093.1:0-11925 GCA_963589385.1 Bacteroidaceae bacterium | reverse complement strand
ACGCTGTACTCGAGCACGATGCCGCAGACAAGGTTGGGGTTGGAGCCAAAGAAGAGTGACCCCATGGCATACGCCGCGATGGGAATAAGCACTGCCGAGACCAGCAACGCCAGAATCAGGTGCAGCGGACGGTGGAACACCTCGGCTACCTGGTGAAAGGTGTTGCTGAGCGCACCCTGAAACGTCATAAAGGCGAAGAGGGCGGGAACAATGGGCTTGAGTACGCCGATCTGCTGGGGAAAGAGCACGCCGAGCGCCACGCAAATCGGAACGATGATCTGCATATGCCCCGCGAGGAACTTTCCCAGTCCAGCCCATTGCTTCATATGCCCCGTGACTCCCTTTATCCGCGAACTCGTTTGTATGGATATGCTAGACGCTCGTATGTGTCCGTGCGGCTGAAACGCTCGATTATTTCGAGGGCATTACCGCCATCGTTTGCCGAAACCGCGGCGCACCGCGGCGTTTTGCGTCCGCGCTGCACGGTATAATAAATCCGTTCAACAGATCTGCCTGCCGAAGCGGGCATACACAGAGGACTCATCGCTATGAACCGTGAGAGGTATCGCGGCGACCTGCCCCTATCAGGGGTGGGTGCCTATGTCATCGCTTAAGACGACGCATCGCTGGGCGGTCGCTCAGCAAAACCCCGAGCTCGAAAAGGAGCTTTCGGCCGGTCTGGGCATTCCCGGGCTGGTGGCGCGCATTATGGTCGCGCACGGCATTGGCTCCATCAAAGAGGGCCAATTGTTTTTGACGCCTTCGCTCGATCGCGACTGGGCCGACCCACTCATTATCCCGGGCATGTCGGTCGTTGCCGACCGCGTCGAGCGTGCTATTCGCAACCACGAGCACATTGCGGTCTTTGGCGATTTTGACGTTGACGGCATTACGTCGACCTGCCTGTTGACCGAGGCGCTGCGCACGTTTGGCGCCGATGTCACGCCGTTTATTCCGCATCGCTTTGATGAGGGCTACGGTCTTTCGCGCGCGGCACTCGACCGCGTTAACGAGCTCGCTCGCCCCCAGCTGATCGTGACCGTCGATAACGGCATTGCCGCCAAGGAAGAGGTTTCCTATCTGGAGAGCCTGGGGATCGATTTGGTGGTCACGGACCATCACGAGCCCTCCGACCAGGTGCCGCAGGGTGTGCCCCTGACCGACCCCAAGCTCGAAGACGAGGGCCCCTCGCGCGAGCTTGCCGGTGCTGGTGTGGCGCTCAAGCTGGTGCAAGTCCTGGGTGAGCGCCTGGGCAAGCCGTCGTATTGGCGTTCGCTAATCGAGGTCGCGGCGCTGGGCACCGTGTCCGACATGATGCCGCTCACGCCCGAGAACCGCGCGCTGGTTGCCGAGGGCATCCAGCAGATGCGCGTGACGGCCCGCCCCGGCTATATCGCGCTTGCCTCGCTCGCCAAGGCGGACCTTTCGAGCATTACGGCGGATGGCCTGTCATTCTCGCTCATTCCCCGCTTAAACGCTGCCGGTCGCATGGCCGATCCCAAGCTGGCGCTCGACCTGCTGCTTGCCCACAATCCCATCGAAGCAAGCGCGCTGGCGGCTGAGCTCGAGGAAATCAACCGCCAGCGCCGTGAGATCGAGGCGGAGCTCACGCGCGATGCTATGGCAAAGGTCGAGGAGACCTATGACGGCGGACGCGCGATCGTCGTGGGCGGTGAAGGCTGGCACGAGGGTGTCAAGGGCATCGTGGCAAGCCGTCTGACCAACCGCTATCACGTGCCGGCACTGCTGTTCTCGATCGAGGACGGTATCGCGCGCGGCTCTGGTCGCTCGGTGGGCAAAGTTAACCTGTTTGACGCCGTCGAGCGCTGTTCCGACCTGCTGATTCGTCGCGGCGGACATGCCGGTGCGGTGGGAGTGACCATCGAGGCATCCAAGCTCGATGAATTCCGTCGTCGCCTTTCCGCCGTGCTATCGGAGATTCCCGTCGAGGACTTTGAAGACATCGACGAGGTTGCCGCCACGGTCGACCTTTCCGAGCTGAATATTGAGACCATCGAGCAGATTTCCCGTCTTGAGCCGTTTGGCCAGGGCAACAAGGTGCCGCTGCTGGCCGCCGAGGGCGTGACGATGTGCGATCGCGCCGTGGTGGGCAAAACCGGCGAGCACATGCGCTTTGTGGCGACCGATGGCGCCGCGAGTGTGCCGGCCATTATGTTCCGCGTGCCGCAAATCGATAAGCTCATCAACTGCGATAGCGCTGTCGACTTGGTGTTCGAGGCCGTTGCCGAGCATTGGCAGGGGCGTGTGAAGCCCAAGCTCATGATCAAGGATGTTCTGGTCCGCGATACCACGCTGCCCAGCGTCGACGATCCTGCATGCGAGCTTCGCCGCGGCGTGCAACCGGCGGATTCTGGCCTGCGCCTGGAGTCGCGTAAACGCGAGACGCTCGCCCAGCTTTCTTATGCTGAGCTCACGCGCTCGCTTATCCATAGCTTTATCGGCTCGAACCAGCCGCACCGCGCGCAGGTCGAGGCGCTCGATGCCCTGGCCGATCACCAAAGTGTTCTGGCCGTTATGGGAACGGGGCGCGGCAAGTCGCTCATCTTCCATGTGCATGCCGCGCGCGAGGCGGTTCTTCGCGGGCGTGCGAGCATCTTTGTCTATCCGCTGCGTGCGCTCGTTGCCGACCAGGCCTATCACCTCTCGTCGACGATGGCCGCGCTCGGCATTGGCGTCGGCGTGTTGACCGGCGAGACCGTGGAGGCGGCGCGTGATGACGTGTTTGCCGGCTTGGCTTCGGGTCGCACCGGTATCGTGCTCACGACGCCCGAGTTCCTGTCTATCCACCGTGACCGCTTTGCGCGTTCGGGCCGCATCGGCTTTGTCGTTATCGATGAGGCGCACCACGCCGGCCTTGCCAAGGGCGGCGACCGTAGCGCCTATCTCGACATGCCCGATATCCTCAAAGCCCTGGGCGACCCGGTCGTTATGGCTGCGACGGCCACCGCGACGGCTCCGGTCGTGGCCGAGCTTGCCCGCATGTTGCCGATCACTCGCACGGTGGTCGACGAGACGGTGCGCGAGAACCTGCAGCTCGAGGACGACCGCGACCTTGCGAGCCGCGAGAACCGTTTAGTGTCGATCGTGGCGACGGGGGAGAAGACCGTCATTTACGTCAATTCGCGCGACCAGTCCGTGGCGCTCGCCAAGACGTTGCGCAAGCGTGTGCCCGATTGCGCAACCCATATCGCGTTCTATAACGCGGGGCTTGCGCGTTCCGATCGCCGCCGCGTGGAGGAAGCATTCCGAGACGGAAGCCTCAGCTGCATCGTTTCGACCTCCGCCTTTGGCGAGGGTGTCAACCTGCCCGATATCCGCCATGTCGTGCTCTACCACATGCCGTTTGGCGCCATCGAGTTCAACCAGATGAGCGGACGTGCCGGCCGCGATGGCCAGCCCGCCGTGATCCATCTGCTCTATTCGTCGCGCGACGCCCGCATTAACGAGCGCCTGCTCGACTGCTATGCGCCCGAGCGCGACGAGCTCGTCACACTCTATCGCGCGCTGCAGACCATGTGGCGCTCCAACCGCGGCAAGACGGGGGACGATTCCTTTAGCGCGAGCGATATCGACATCGCGCAGATGTGCCTTGCCATCGATGCTCGCACGCCGGTCGACGAGCGTTCGGTGGAAAGCGGCCTGGGAATCTTCGAAGAGCTTGGTTTCTGTCGCGTTTCGGGGTTTGACGACACTCGTCGTATCGCGATGGCCGAAAACCCCGGCCGCGTGCAATTGAGCAGGTCAATTCGCTATTTGGAGGGCTTGCGCTCGCGCATGGAGTTCTCGGCTTTCCGGAGCTGGGCGCTCGATTCGTGCGCTTCTGATATGCTAGCCAAAGTTAACCGCCCGATCGTACCGCGGGCCTAGGGGAAGGGGACCTCGATGGATGCCGCAGCCCGTACCGCCCATGATTCCACCCTCCAGCCGTTTTCGGAGATGGAGCACTATAAGCATGCCGATGAGCTGCCGCCCGAGATTATGGCGGACAGCTACGACAAGCTGGAGCGTCTGTGCCTCAAATATATGAATGAGGACGACTTTTCTAAGGTTGAGCAGGCCTACTGCTTTGCTGCCGAGAAGCATTGCAACCAAAAGCGGCGCTCGGGTGAGATGTACATCAACCATCCCGTCGAGGTTGCCATCATTTTGGCCGATCTCAAGATGGACTGCGATGTGGTGTGTGCCGCGCTACTGCACGATACCGTCGAGGATACCGAGACCTCGCTCACCGATGTTTCCGGCCTGTTTGGCGATACGGTGGCCGAGCTCGTCGATGGCGTGACCAAGCTCACCAACATCGAAGTCGACAGCATGGACGAGAAGCAGGCGCTCACGCTGCGCAAGATGTTCCTCGCCATGTCCAAGGACATTCGCGTCATCATCGTTAAACTTGCCGACCGTTTGCACAACATGCGAACGCTGGCAGCCCTGCGCGAGGATCGTCGCCTGTTTAAGGCTCGCGAGACCATGGACGTGTACGCGCCCTTGGCCGACCGCCTGGGCATGAGCTCTATTAAGTGGGAGCTCGAGGACCTGTCCTTCTTCTACCTGGAGCCCGATGCCTACCAGCGCATCGCGCGCATGGTGGCGGAGTCGCGCGAGGTCCGTGAGCGCTATCTGGCCGAGACCATCAAGACGCTCGCCGACGAACTCAACCGCATTGGCCTGGAGGACTTCCAGATCAACGGCCGTTCCAAGCACTATTGGTCCATCTACCAAAAGATGAAGCGCAAGGGCAAGGAGTTCTCCGAGATCTACGACCTGGTGGCGCTGCGCGTAATTACCCATTCGGTGCGCGATTGCTACTCCACGCTCGGTGCGGTGCATACGCTGTGGCACCCCATGCCTGGTCGCTTTAAAGACTATATCGCCATGCCCAAGGTCAATAACTACCAGTCGCTCCACACGACGGTCATCGGCCCCACGGCTCGTCCGCTCGAGATTCAGATTCGAACCTACGAGATGCATGAGCAGGCCGAGTACGGCATTGCCGCCCACTGGCTATATAAGAAGTCGGGCGGATCGTCTGCTTCCAAGACCAATGACGCTCAACGTTTGGACGACCAGATCAACTGGCTCAAGCATTCGCTCGATTGGGCGGCTTCCGACGAGATCACCGATGCCAAGGAATACCTGCACTCGCTGAAGGTCGATCTGTTCGATCAGGAGATTTTTGTCTTCACGCCCAAAGGCGAGGTCATGGCGCTTCGTGCCGGTTCCACGCCGCTCGACTTTGCCTATGCCGTTCACACCGAGGTGGGAAACCATTGCGTCGGCGCCAAAATCAACGGTGCGGTGGCTCCGCTCACGCACGAGATCAAGACGGGCGACCGCGTTGAAATCCTGACCAACAAGAGTTCCAAGCCGTCGCGTGATTGGCTCAAGATCGTCAAGACGCCTTCGGCCAAGTCAAAGATCCGCCGCTATTTTGCCGCTGCGACCAAGGACGACGACGCTGCTGCTGGTCGCGATATGCTGGCCAAGGACCTGCGTAAGCGTGGCTATGGCATTTCTACGCCGCGTTCGACGCGTGCACTCAACGCCGTGGCGGAGCAGTTTAACTTCAAGCAGCTCGAGGACCTGTTTGCCGCCGTCGGTGCCGGCAAGGTTGCCCCGCGCGCTGTGGGCAATAAGGTCGAGCAAATCTTGGACCCCAAGCCCGAGGAACAGCTCACCAAGGCCGAGGCTATCGCCGAGGTCGTGAAGCAGCCCGCTCGCGGCTCCAACCGCAAGCCGCAAAAGCGCGGCAAGAGCGCCAGTAACGGCATTATCGTCAAGGGCGAGAGCAACAGCGGCCTGCTGGTCCGTCTGGCTCATTGCTGCAACCCCGTGACGGGCGACGACATCGTCGGCTTCATCACGCGCGGTCGTGGCGTTTCGGTGCATCGCGCCAACTGCCCTAACGTCAAGGGTCTTATGGAACATCCTGAGCGCATGATCGATGTGGAGTGGGACGGCGCTGCCGACACCCTCTTCCAGGTCGAGATCGTGGTCGAGTGCCTGGACCGCATGGGTCTGCTCAAGGACGTCACCATTGCCATTGGCGATGCAGGCGGCAATATCCTTTCTGCCGCCACGTCGACCAACCGCGAGGGTATTGCGACCCTGCGCTTTATGGTCGAAATTTCGGACGCGAGCGGCCTGGATCCGCTGCTGGCTTCCATCAGCAGTGTCGATTCGGTCTACGACGCTCGCCGTCTTATGCCCGGCGAGGGCGGAGCGCAACTCAAGCGCCGTGTGTAGGTGCGAGAGCCTCTCAGCATCATAGATATTGGTTACGTTCGAGGCATCGTTTGGTGCCTCGAACGTATTTTAGAAGGAGGGTATGCGCATGGACGATATGACTTTGGACCTGACACCCCGAGGCGCGGCTTCGATTGAGGCGCTCGTCAACGGCCCGATTCAGACTAACAGCTACGCCGTGATTTCGAATGACGAGTGCTTAATCGTCGATCCGGCGTGGGAGGGCGAGCGTCTTGTGGAGCATATCCGCACCGCGCATCCTGAGGTGCGCGTACTCGGTTCTGTCTGCACGCACGGTCATGCCGACCATGTTGGCGGGGTTGCCGGGGTTCGAGCTGTCGTTGGCGACAGCTCGCTATATGAGTTGTGCGCTAAGGACGTGACGGTACCTCGCGCAAATATCGAGGAGCAGCGCGCCATGTGGGGTATCGAGACACCCGATCCGGGTGAGCCGACGCGTTTGCTTGCCGAGGGCGATACAATCGAGGTGGGCGACGTCTGCCTGCAGGTGATCGAGACGCCGGGGCATACGCCGGGCGGCATCGTCCTGTTCGCCGCGACCGAGCAGGGGAACATCGCCTTTGTGGGCGACACGCTTTTCCCGGGCAGCCACGGTCGTACCGATCTTTCCGGCGGTGACGAGGCGGCGATCATGCGCTCGCTCTCCAAACTTGCCAAGATGCTTCCGCCCGATACCGTTTGCTTGACGGGCCATGGCGATTCGACCACGATGGCGCGCGAACTTATGCAGAACCCGTTTATGCAGATGTAGGCTCGAAGCCGTCTTTCGAACCACGAAGACCGGTCAATCGTCAAGCTATTTTCCCCAGTGGGTCGATTCTGTGGGGCAAACGGTCAAAATTTGTCCAATCGGATGGTATTCGTGAACAAACGAACGTTTATGCTCGGGTATGTCGTGGTAAAATCTCAGGCGTTATCGGAGCAACCTTACAGGAGGTTTCTTTTATGCTCGTCAACGCAGCAGACATGCTCAAGAAGGCCGAGGCCGGCAAGTACGGTCTCGGTGCCTTCAACACCAACAACCTCGAGTGGACCTTGGCTATTCTCCAGGCCGCCGAGGAGGCCAAGTCTCCGCTGATCCTTCAGTGCACCGCTGGTGCCGCTAAGTGGATGGGCGGTTTCAAGGTCTGCGCCGACATGGTCAAGGCTGCCGTCGAGGCCACGGGCGTTACCGTTCCCGTCGCCCTTCACCTCGATCACGGTTCTTACGAGGACTGCTTCAAGTGCATCGAGGCCGGCTTTACGTCCATCATGTATGACGGCTCTCACGAGGAGACCTTCCAGCTTAACCTTGACCGCACCAAGGAGCTCGTTGAGCTTGCCCACTCCAAGGGCATGTCCATCGAGGCCGAGGTCGGCGGCATCGGCGGCACCGAGGACGGCGTGACCTCCAGCGGCGAGCTCGCTGATCCTGCTGAGTGCAAGCAGATTGCTGACCTGGGCGTCGACTTCCTCGCCTGCGGTATCGGCAACATCCACGGCGTGTACCCTGCTGACTGGGCTGGCCTTTCCTTCGAGCGCCTGGGCGAGATCAAGGCTCAGACCGGCGACCTGCCCCTCGTCCTGCACGGTGGCACCGGCATCCCCGAGGATCAGATCAAGAAGGCCATCTCCCTGGGTATCTCCAAGATCAACGTCAACACCGACCTGCAGCTCGTCTTTGCCAAGGGCGTTCGCGAGTACATCGAGGCTGGCAAGGATCAGCAGGGCAAGGGCTTTGACCCCCGCAAGCTCCTCAAGCCTGGTCGCGAGAACATCGTTGCCCGCACCAAGGAGCTCATGGAGGAGTTTGGCTCCGTCAACAAGGCGTAAGCGTCGCTAAACTTCCCGCCGGAAGCCCCGTCTCCCTACACTGTTTCCTTTGCGCTCACCTGGCTTCGCCAGAAGTCGCGCCAAGGAAACAGTTCCGGGGGACGGGGCTTCCTTCGTTTAACGCCGCAGGGTTACGAGTCTGAATTAAGGTGGCTACTGGCTTCACCAGAAGTCGCGCGACGGAATCAGCTCTGGGGAAACGGGGCCTCCTTCGTTAACTCGCTACAGGGTTACTGGGCTGAATTCACTTTTTAATAGGTACCGTTCGGCGGTGTTGATGGCTCCCTTGTTGGGGCTTTCTTTTTTATCTCGCTACAATGGACTTCAAGCGTTCTAGTGACTTGGAGTTTTGGTATGGCTGTTGTTAATGTGCTGCCTTCGGATGGGAAGGTTGTTGACGAGGGTCCTGTTGGTTGCTCTGTTGATGTTTGCTGTGATGATTTCCGTCATCTCGATATTGGGCTACCGCCTGAGATTCTTCGTCTTAAGGATGCCGGGTATTTGACGCAGGCTGTTGCCGCCTGCGATCGCCTTTTGGAGCAGAACCCTGAGCCTTCGCTGGCTGCCTGCGTTCGCGCCGAGCGGTATCGCATGATCGAGACGCCGCTTCATTTTTCGGTGTCGCGCGATCGAGCTATTGCGATGATTCGCGAGGAGTGGCCTGAGTTTACCGAGGAGCAGTTTGACGATCTGATTGACCGTAAGCGTATTGACTGGCGCTTTATCGATGGCGAGCTGTTCGTTCTCGACAACTTCCTCGATTCGCTTCGCGTATATCCCAAAGAGGTCCCCGGCATGCGTCCCGATTCTACGGACGGAATAGCACTGCGCGACGAGATGCTCAAGGAGATGGAGTCACAAAACGGATTGGCTCGCGTCATTACGCTTAAAGCGTCCGTGTCTGTCCCCGGCGCTCTGGAGGGGGAGACCGTTTGCGCTTGGCTTCCCGTCGCGGCTGCCTGCCGTCAGCAGTCTCGGGTCGAGATTCTCGACATGACGCCGGAGGGTGCTGTTGCTCCCGCGAACGCTTCGGCGCGTACCGCCTCGTGGTCTTCTTCGAGTGAGCGCTCATTCTCGGTGACTTATCGTTATCACATCGATGCTGCTTATTGTGATGTCTACGGTGGCACACTTCCGGTTCACCCGCGTATGGACGCGCCTCTGCCCGAGGATATTTCCGAGGACCGTCCGCACATTGCATTCACGCCGTATCTGCAGCAGCTGACGGCCGGTGTTGTTGACGGACTCGAGGATCCGCTCGATCGCGCTCGTGCTATCTATGATTATCTGACGCAGCATATCGACTATCGCTATCAGCCGCCGTACTTGCTTTTGGGATCTATTGCCGATGACTGCGCGCATTCGCTCCGCGGCGATTGCGGCGTTATGGCGCTCACGTTTATCACCATGTGCCGTATCGCGGGCGTGCCTGCCCGTTGGCAGAGCGGCCTGTACGTTGCGCCCGATTCGGTGGGGTCGCACGACTGGGCAGAGTTCTATACGCCGCAGACCGGTTGGCTCAACGCCGACGTGTCATTTGGATCTTCTGCTCACAGGATGGGGGAGGAGTGGCGCCGCCGTCACTACTTTGGCAATCTCGACCCATGGCGTATGGTGGCCAACAATCGATTCCAGGCAGAGTTTGAGCCCTCTTTCGACGGCATGCGCGAGGACCCTTACGATAACCAGATGGGTGAGGCTTCGGTTGACGGTCGCGGATGCCGTCGGCGCGAGATGCTCCGCACGGTCGAACTCATCGAAATACTCGAAGTTCCATTTTCGGACTAATCAACAGAAAGCTGTGATAAACTAACTCACGCATTGCGTGCCCGAGTGGCGGAATTGGCAGACGCAGTGGACTCAAAATCCACCGTTGGCAACAACGTGCGAGTTCGAGTCTCGCCTCGGGCACCATACATGCAAGTGAGCGTTCAAGGGGGTCAAGGCCCCCTTTTTCGTGCCGAACTCGCGTGAGCGCGCGGAGCGTTAAGCAAACAGGCCTGTGGCCTGTTTGTAGCGGAGCGTGGCGAGGGCGCCATGCGCCCGAAGCCCGGGGCTTCGCGAAGCGAAGTCCCTTCGAGTCTCGCCTCGGGCACCATACATGCACCTGCGCTTCAAGGGGGTTGCGGCCCCCTTTTTCGTGTACGTAATGTGATAACGCGCTGTACGTGTTATTATTCGCAAGGCGTTGTTTCCGCAATGCCCTAAAGAGGAACCCGAGGGTTCCCACCTTTTGGCGCCAATGAGCAGCTGACTGGTCATACAACTTAGATTACCTTCCTCAAATCGAGGAAGTCTATGTGTACGACCTGGTTGCTGAGAAGCGCCGGGTTATTTTTTTTATGAATGGAGGTAGGGAAAATAGCTAAGTCTGATGACACCCGCATCAACGACGAGATCACTGCATCTTCGTGCCGTTTGATTGGCGTCGATGGCTCTCAGCTCGGCCTGTTCGCCATCCGCGATGCCCAGCGCGTCGCCGACGATCAGGGTCTCGACCTGGTCGAGATCGCTCCCAACGCGGAGCCGCCGGTCTGCAAGGTCATGGACTACGGTAAGTTCAAGTACCAGCAGGCCATGAAGGCCAAGGCTGCTCGTAAGAACCAGTCCAAGGTCGAGGTCAAGGAAATGAAGTTCCGACCCAAGATCGACGTTGGCGACTACGAGACCAAGAAGGGCCACGTTCTGCGTTTCCTCAAGAAGGGCGCGCGCGTTAAGATCACCATCATGTTCCGCGGCCGTGAGATGGCTCACCCGGAGCAGGGCCTTAACGTTCTCGAGCGTCTCGCCGAGGATCTCAAGCCTTACGCTACGGTCGAGTCCAAGCCTAAGATGGAAGGCCGTAACATGCTTATGCTGCTCGCCCCGATTAAGGGCGCCTTCGATGAGGATAAAGCGGCAAGCGATACCAAGTAACTAGTGTTCTGTAACCGATTAAGGAGTATTTCATGCCTAAGATGAAGTCCCACAGCGGCACCAAGAAGCGTTTCCGCAAGACTGGTACCGGCAAGCTTATGCGCGCCAAGGCTTTCAAGAGCCACATCCTGAGCAAGAAGTCCACCAAGCGTAAGCGTGGCTTCCGTCAGGAGACCGAGATCGCCGCTGCCGACCGCAAGGTCATCAAGTCGCGTCTCGCCTAAGTTCGTTTTTTCGTTTTACCGTCTAGGAGTTGATAGAACATGGCACGTATTAAGCGCGCTGTTGCCGCCAAGAAGAAGCGCCGTACCGTTATGCACCGTGCGAAGGGTTACTACGGTGCCGCTTCGCGTACTTACAAGCATGCTAAAGAGCAGGTCCAGCACTCCCTGCAGTATCAGTATCGTGATCGCCGCAACAAGAAGCGCGAGATCCGTTCTCTCTGGATCACTCGTATCAACGCTGCTGCTCGTCTGAACGACATCTCTTACTCTCAGTTCATGCACGGCCTGAAGGTTGCCGGCATCGAGCTCGACCGCAAGGTCCTGGCTCAGATGGCTTACGAGGACATCGAGTCCTTCAACGAGCTGGCTACCATTGCCAAGAAGGCTCTCGAGGCCTAATAGATTCTCTTGAATCGCTAGGGGAGTGTCGCGTTGTGCGCGGCGCTCCCCTTTTTTATCGAAAGCGCTGGTTTACATTGCTAAAAGCGCGGGTAGATAAACACTTACAGGTGACCGATCTTTATATATCTCTTAACCGAAGGGTCATCATCTGATACGTGCAGTATTTCTGCACCAGCCTTTCTATGACTTATATAGGAAGCGATGTATTGTGTAGGACTTGTGAAGAGTGGAATTCCCGCCCACGGGGCCCCTCCGGTCTGGCAATATATCTCCTTGCCGCGCGGCC
>CAVALS010000092.1:0-13304 GCA_963589385.1 Bacteroidaceae bacterium | reverse complement strand
CACGACGGTATCGGCGGGCGTACCAAGCTCACGCCGGCCGACGGCGCGCGCGGCGAGGTTGTGATTGAACAGCCGCGCGGCGAGGCATATTACTATGTGCGCGGTAACGGCACCAAGAACCTGGACCGTTTCCGCGTGCGCACGCCGACGTCGCAGAACCTGGCGGGTCTGACGCATGCGCTGCAGGGCGTGCTCCTTGCTAACGTGCCCATGATTATCCTGACCATCGACCCCTGCATTAGCTGCACGGAAAGGTAGGCGCGGCATGAGTTTACTGACATTTGCCAAGACGGCCTTGGGCTCTATGGTCAAGCAGCCGGTAACGGTGTGCTATCCGCAGGAGAAGCTCGCGGCACCCGAGCGCCTGCGCGGGCATATCGTTAACGACATGAACGTGTGCATCTGCTGTGGCATGTGCGCGCGCCGCTGCCCGGCGGGCGCACTCGCGGTCGATCGCAAGGGCGGAACGTGGTCGATCGACCCGTATGCCTGTGTGGTGTGCGGCGAGTGCATCGAAAGCTGTCCTAAACACTGCCTGAGCATGGACACCGCGCGCACTCCAGTCGCGGCGGACAAGACTCCCACAGTAGAAACCAAGCCGGAATAGCGTTGGGATGGGGCTGGTATAGCGCTGGAATAGGGGCCGGTGGGGCAAAAATGCCCCACCGGCCCCGCGCTTAAACGCGCGGTTGGGCTGCCACGAACAAAACTATGCCGGATTACGGGGCTGGATTGCGAATCCCCAACCATACAGAAAATCGAAAAACAAAACCGCAGGTAGATAGCCTGCCGTTTTTCAAAAAAAGGCTGTATGGATGAGGACTCCGACTTTAGCCCCGTAATCCGGCATAGTTTTGAAATAGCACCATATCCGTAGCAGCCCTTGATCTCCCGTGGACAGAGGGAAACGGATCATTTTTGCCTCACGAGGGCTGCCGCGTGACCCGTCTGCCACGAAATGGGCCTATCTACTACGTTTAGGCGGCAGTCCTCGACCACGTCAAGTAATGCGAAATGAAAACCGCAGGTAGAACGCTTGCGGTTTTTCATGAAAAGCGGCTATGGTCGGGGTATCGAGTCAAACGTAGTAGATGGCCCGATTTCGTGGCGAGCGTTACCAACTGATCCCCCGGGGACGGAGGAAAACGGATCATTTTGACCTGTTGGCTCCGAGTCGCACCCGTTTTCCTGCGAAAACTTTCGTGTCTCAACTTTGGTGAGACATTTGTCTCACGCTCAAAACTGAATCTGGAACATGTGTCACCTGCCCTAATTGTGTCTCATTCCGTAACTTTAGGCTGATGCAAGGTCTGAGACCGCGAGAAGGGAGACACGATGGGTAAGTACACGAGGGGTCTCTTGGCGGTGATACTGGCCGTAGTGCTGGTGTTGCCAGCCGCAGCATTCGCCATGCTGCCCGAGGCCAACGCCAGGTCCAGCACAGGAATGGACGGACCGATAATGACCGGAAAGGTCGCCGACCCCGACACCAGCGGTCGCTGGGAAATCTGGGCGGCAGGCCACGGTGGCAATAAGGTAACGACCCAAAACGTCGGTCGAATCTGGACCGACAAGACGGTCAAGGCAACCGAGGAAAACGAAGAGTCGGACTTTTTGACCACGCTTTCGGCGATGTCCTCGACGTCTAATTCAACCGTGACGGTCACCACGCCGCTTGACATCGTGATGGTGCTGGATGCCTCTGGCTCGATGGATGATCCTATGGGTGGCGGAGATTCCACCAAGCGTATCGATGCACTGAAGAGCGCTGCGAACAGCTTTATCAATACCATTGCCAAGCAAAACGAGGGTATCGAGGGTGTCGATAGGCAGCACAGGGTTGCCATTGTTAAGTTTGCGGGTGATAAGACCAATAAGGTCGGCAATGACCAGTACAAGAAAGGGCAATTTTGGTACAACAACTCGCAGGTGATGAAGGGTTTGACCGATTGCTCTGGCGGCAACGTGAAAGTTCTTGAGGATACAGTTGCTGGAATCAAACCAAGCGGTGCCACGCGTGCCGACTATGGTCTGGAACTGGCCGGGGATATCACTTCTGGCCGCGCAGATGCCAAGAAGATCGTTGTGTTCTTTACCGACGGCAAGCCAACGAGCTTCAGCGAGTTTGATTCTGACGTCGCCAAGGGTGCCGTGACGGCTGCCAAGAAGATGAAGGATGGCAAAGCCACCGTTTATACCATCGGCATCTTTAGTGGAGCGGACCCCGCTGACGATCCCTCGAAAGAGGGGACAAGCGACGTCAACAAGTTTATGCACGCCGTGTCGAGTAATTATCCCGATGCCACGTCGTATGCGAGCGACAAGCTTGGCACACGCGCGGAAAACTCCGACTACTACAAGTCGGCGACCAATGCCGAAGAGCTCAAGAAGGTCTTCGACGACATCTCACAGGCCATCACATCGGAGGCGCCTTATCCGACCGAAATCCATAAGGGCTACGACGAGACCAAGTCCGGCTACATCACGTTTACCGACGAGCTGGGCGACTTTATGCGGGTCGACGGATTTACCGAAGTCGTCATCAACGGCACGCCGTTTACCGAGGCGAGCAAGACGTTCAACAAAGAAACCAATACCGACACATACGAGTTCACCGGCAAGGCAAAAGACCTGCTCATCACCGTGCAGCGTGCTGGTGCTGACAATCCCCAGAAGGGCGATATCGTAACGGTTAACATTCCTGCGTCGTTGATTCCGCTGAGCCACTTTAAGACCGTAGACGGCAAGCTTTCGGTCGACAACGTTAAGCCCATTCAGGTGAAGTATGCCTCGAGCGTGAAGAGCGCCGCACTTGACAACCTGTTTGCGCCCGAGAAGGTCACGGGGCTCAAGGACTACATCGAGCGCAATACGACTGTCGTTGACGGCACCAAGACTGTGAATTTCTACGCGAACAAGTGGAACGGTGGTGCGTTGGGTGATACGGTTGCGACCTTTGAGCCGGCCGACACCAACCGCTACTACTACTTCCAGAAGCAGACTCCCATTTACACGGACAAGGGCTGCACGCAGCCTGCAAAGAATTCGCTGACAGATACCGGCACCTATTACTACAAGGATGAGTTTGAGGAGCAGGGCGAGAACGGCGAGGCCAAGCCCGCCACTGCCGTCATCGAGTTTATCGGCGGCGACGCTGCCAAGTTTGACGGTGCTATTGTTGCCGACAAGGACGGCAACCTTTCGTTTAGCGTGGGAACCGCGCGTCTGGCCTTTATCGACGAGCTCCACACCACCAAGGGCAGCGTGGGCGGCAACAGCACTGGTACCGCGACCGACGTTCTCAACCCCAAGTGGAACAACGTGTCCGCCAAGGCGACCGCGACGCATGTCAATTCCTACCTGGGCAACAACGGCAAGATCAGCTTTGCGTATGACATGACGCCGGCAATGGTGAACACCAAGGCCAGCTTTGGTCTAACCAAGGTGCTCGAGGGCCGCGCCTGGACGGATGCTGACGCGTTTGGGTTTGGCCTGACGTCCGAGAACGGCGCCCCGATGCCTGCGACTACGACTGCGATCGTGCGCAAGGCCGACCTAGACGCCCAGGGCAAGGCTGCCATCGACTTCGGTGCGATCGAATACACCGAACCTGGCACGTACGTCTACAAGGTCAGTGAAAAGCACGCCGGGACCACGATTGACGGCATCGCCTACAGCGGTAACGTCGCGGAGATCGCCGTGACGGTGAAGCCCAATAAGAAGGGCGAACTGAGCGCTGGCGTGAAGGTGACCTCGGGTGAGACCGAGTTCAAGAACGCCTACGCTACGAATCCTGTTGAGTCCAGCGTAACCAGTCAGATTGCCGTGACCAAGTCTCTGACCGGGCGCGACCTTACGGTCGGTGAGTTCAGCTTTGAGCTGCGCGAGATTAAGGATGAGGACTCTGAGCTTATCGAGACCGTTAAGAACGCTGCCGACGGCAAGGTGACGTTCAGTGCCATCAAGTACACCGAGATCGGCCAGCACACCTACAAGCTGCATGAGGTTAAGGGCAACGCCGGCGGTATTGAGTACGATGACGCGGTCTACACCATCGTGACGACCATCGCCGATAACGGCAAGGGCCAGCTGGTTGCCACGCACGAGCTGAAGGACGCCAAGGACGTCAAGAGCATCGAGTTCAAGAACGCCTACACCACGAATGCTACCGAGGCATCGCTTGCGGGTATCAAGAATCTGCAGGTTGACGACGCTCTGACCCCGGCTGATATCACCGGCAAGTTCACCTTTACCGTGACCGGTGAAGAGGGCGCGCCTATGCCTGCGAGCACGAGCGTGCACAACGACGTTGACGGCAAGGTCGACTTTGGCAAGATTACCTTTACGCTCGACGACCTTAACAAGGCTGTGGGCGAGAAGCCCGAGAAGCGCGAGCACACCTTTACCTACACCGTGACCGAGTCCGGTGAGGTCGCTGGCGTGACCAACGACGCTAAGCCGTCGCGCGAGGTTTCCTTCACCGTGACCGATGACGGCAAGGGGAATCTGCGCGTATCCCGCAAGCCGGACGGTGATGCGGCCTTCACGTTCACCAATACCTATAACGTGACGCCTGTCGAGACGAGCGTCACCGACCAGATCACCGCGAACAAGGTCCTGACCGGGCGTGAGCTCAAGGAAGGCGAGTTCTCCTTCGAGCTCGTCGTGGGCGAGGGCGAGGACGAGGACGCCAAGGTTATCGCCACCGGCACTAACGCCGCCGATGGCAAGATCACGATGAGCGCCGTGAAGTACACCAAGGCCGGAACGCACGCCTACACGCTGCGCGAGGTCAAGGGCGGAACCATCAGCAAGGGCGTCACCTACAGCGATGCCGAGTACACCATCGAGACCACCATCACCGACAACGGCGACGGTACCCTCAAGGCCGAGCATGTCCTGAAGGACGACGTCAAGGCTGCAACTTTCGAGAACGCTTACAGCGTGACCCCGCTCGACGCAGAGTTCGACTTTGGCCTGGGCAAGGCCATCGACGGTCGCGACTGGACGGACTCCGACAAGTTCAGCTTTACCATTACCGCTTCCGAGGGCACCCCGCTGCCCGATCCCGCAACCGTAACCGTGAGTAAGAAGGACGCGAAGGACGGCATCGCCGCCATCAAGTTCGGCAAGATCCACTACACGGCTGCCGGAACCTACAAGTATGAGATCCGCGAGAACGCGGGTAATACGGTCGGCATGACGTATGACTCCCACGTCGCGACCGCCGAAGTAACCGTGACCGAGGACGGCGATGGCAACCTGACCGCCAACATCACCAAGAAGGAAAACGGACGCTTTACCAACACGTACCGCACTGAGCTTAACTACACCGCGGCCGGCGGTCTGTGGCTCAGCAAGTATCTGGACGGCCGCCCCATGACCGAGGGCCAGTTCACCTTTACCGTGACACCTGCTGACGACGCTTCGGCTCGCGCGCTCGGTCTGCTGCCCGGGGCCAACAGCTTCAAGTCTCCCGAAGCGGCAGAGGCAACGGTCGGACTGATCGACATTCTGGCTGGTCATGAGGTTAAATTTACGCAGGCTGACGCCGGCAAGACCTTCAAGTACACCGTGGCCGAAAAGAACGACGGCCAGCCCGGTTACACCTACGATGACGCCGTACGCACGGTGACGATCGCCATCGCCGACGACACCGCCGGTACGCTCACTGCTACGACGACCGTTTCCGGTGGTCCCGAGGGCACGCATGAGACGGTCCACAAGAGTGGCGAGAACAAGGTCGAGAAGGCCCTGGTGCCGTTCCACAACAGTTACAGCGCTACGACCAACACGCCTGGCGGCACCGCCGCTCAGGTCGTTGCCACCAAGACTCTGACCGGCCGCCCGATGGCCGACGGCGAGTTCTGGTTCGGCATCGCCTATCAGGGTGAGCTTGTGGCATACGAAAACCTCAAGCCCAATATCGGCGGGCACGTGAGCTTTGATACGCTGCACTACGACACTAAGATGCTTGCTAATCTTGAGGCTGCTGGGCTTGCCCATCGTACCGACAAGGACGGTAAGCTTGCCTGGACCATTAACTACACGGCCTACGAAGATTTATTCGGGCTGCCGAATGGCGTTTCCGCTACAACGTGGAGCTTTGGCTTTAAGGTTATCGTCGTCGACAACGGTGACGGTACCCTGACGGCAACGGTCGACTACGGCGGCGTCGAGCCCTTGTTCGAGAACGTCTACGGCGCCGAAGCCGTCGATGCCGCGCTCACCGGCACTAAGAAGCTCCAAGCTGCCGAGGGCCTGACCCCGGCTGACATCACGGGCAAGTTCACCTTTACCGTGACCGCCGACGAGGCTAGTGCCCCGATGCCCGAGCGCACGACCGCAACCAACGACGCGGCTGGCAACGTGGACTTTGGCAAGATCCACTTTACGCTCGAGGACCTCAACCGCGCTCTGGGCGTGACGGACGATGCGACCGATAAGGCCGAGGCAGACGAAGCTGACGAAGCCGAGGCCGACGAGGCAGAGGCCGACGAGGCAGAGGCTGAAGAGGCCGACACCGATGCCAACGCCGACGAGCCCAGCGACGAGCCCGAGCCCGCAGCCCCCACCGCTCCGCGCTCGCACACCTTTACTTACACGGTGACCGAGTCCGGTAGTGCCCCTGGCGTGACCAATGACACCAACGCCACGCGCAAGGTTTCCTACACCGTGTCTGACGACGGTGCCGGGCATCTGAGCGTCAAGCGCGGAGGCGACGACGGTGCTGCCTTCACGTTTACCAACACCTACGGCGTGGCACCTACCGATTCGTCCGTGACCGATCAGGTCAAGACAGTCAAGCGCCTGACTGGACGCGACCTTGCAGCAGGCGAGTTCACGTTTGAGCTGCTCGAGGACGACGTGGTTGTCGCTAACGGCACCAACGACGCTAACGGCACCGTGACGCTGAGCCCGATTCGCTACGAGGCACCCGGCACGCACACGTACACGCTGCGCGAGGCTTGCCCCAACGCGCTCGGCCTGTACAAGGGCGTCACCTATGACGGCGCGACCTACACCGTCGTGACCACCGTCTCCGACAACGGCGACGGCACGCTGACCGCGACGCACAAACTCGAGGGAACCACCGAGTCGGCTGGCTTTACCAACAAGTATCATGCCATGCCTACGCAGGTTTCCATCGGCGCTATCAAGGTGCTCGAGGGACGCGAACTCAAGAAGGACGAGTTTAGCTTTAAGCTCGTTGGCGAGGACATCGAGTCTACGGTTACCAACGATGCCGACGGCAAGATCAACTTTGACAAGTTTGAGTACGACGAGCCCGGTACGCACGTCTACACCATCAGCGAGGTCAAGGGCGACGAGGCCGGTATGACCTATGACAAGTCCGTCTTTACCGCGACCGTCAACGTGGTCGACGACGGTGAGGGTAACCTCAAGGCGAGCGTTACCTATACTAAGGGCGACAAGAGCGTCGAGGGTATCGTGTTCAACAACGCGTACAAGAAGCCCGAGACGCCCGTGCCGATGCCCGATCCCGGCACGCCCAAGACCGTGACGAACATCGTCAAGACGGTTAAGGGTTTCCTACCCACCACGGGTGACCAGCAGGCCGCCGCACTGCTCATGGCATTTGTTATCGCCATGGCCGGCGTCGGAGCCCTGGTCTGGGGTATCCGTAAGCGCTAGGCACGCTGGCAGCGCCCGGGGCCAAAAGGCCCCGGGCGGCCGGCAGGGCTAAATCCCGACCTACTCCTATCCTCAGCCGCCACGGAGGCATCTCCCTCCTCCGTGGCGGCACTTTTGTGTGCCGGGGGCGCCACGAAACCGGCCCATCTACTACGTTTAGTCCCTTACCCCTAACCATGCCAAAAACGCGAAAACAAAACCGCAGGTAGAACGCCTGCGGTTTTCTGCAAAACGGGGGTATGGTCGGGGGTATTGAGTCAAACGTAGTAGATGGGCCGGTTTCGTGGCGAGCGGTTCCGGCTGATTCCTTGGGGGCGAAGGAAAACGGATTATTTTGGTCCCGCGAGGCTGGCGGAGGCACTCGTGCGGGGTCGCCTGAACAAAACTATGCCGGTTTACGGGGCTGAATCACGAGTCCCCAACCATGCCGATATTCGTGAAAATAAAACCGCAGGTAGACGAGCCGTCATCTTGCAGAAAACGCAGGTATGGATGGGGCTCTGAGTTTAGCCCCGTAATCCGGCATGGTTTTGAAATGGCATTAAATCGATAACAGCCATTTTGCTATGCCGGGGCGGTCGGTCGTTGGGTAATTACCCTCGCAGATAGGCGATGGCGATCTGCGTGCGGTTGCGTAGGCCCATCTTTGCCAGGATCGAGCTGATGTGGTTGCGCACGGTGCCTTCGCCCATATAGGCGGTGGCGGCAATCTCCTTGTTGTCGAGGCCGCGGGCGATGAGCTCTGCGACTTCGAACTCGCGGTCGGTCAGGCTGGCAAAGGCTGCGGGCCGGCGGGGCGTGCCTGCCTCGACGCCCGCCCCATCAAAGTTGATATCCTCGATCGCCTTACCCTCGAGCACGCGTTTGCCATCCATGACCTGTGTCAACGCGGGAGGGATGGCAGCGACGTCGGTTTTAATCAAGTAGCCGCGCGCGCCCAGTTTGAGCGCCGACACAATGTATTCGTCATCCGAGAATGTCGTCAGAAACACCACGCGCGCCGCAGGGTCGCGCTCAAGGATCTCGCGTGCCGCCGAAAGTCCGTCGCGCCCCGGCATCTGGATGTCGAGCAGTGCGATATCGGGCGCGTGTTCGGCATAGAGCGAAACTGCTTCATTGCCGTTAGCGCCGGTGCCCACTATCTCGATCTGCGGCTGGGCGCCCAGGATAATCTTGAGCGAATCGACCACTAAGCGGTCGTCGTCGACAACGATGAGCCTCATCGGCCCTCATCTCCTTGCTGTTTGGGAATGGTGGCAAACACGCGCCAGCCGGGGGAGCCGGCGCGCGGGCCGGCGGTAAAGGTGCCGCCAAGCGCCTCGACGCGCTCGCGCATGGAGCCGAGCCCCATGCCTTCCGCGACGCCACGGCTGCTCGCCTGGGTCCCGCCCGTCCCATCGTCGGTAACGATGAGCTGGTAAAACGACGGATGCTCCATGCATCGTACGGTGACGGTCTGGGCGCAAGCGTGGCGCATGGTGTTGGAGAGCGCCTCGCGCAGGACCGCCGCAAAGCAGTTGGCGACGTTTGCGGGCGCATGTTCGGTCATAACTTCAAGCTCAATCTGCGGGTCGCCGTCCGATCGCGCGCCTTCAACGATGCGTTCGAGCTGCACGGAAAGGTCGACGGCGTTGTCGTTGAGCGCATGGACGCTGGTGCGCACAAGCTGGAGCGCCTCGTCAACCGTGCGTTTAACGTCGGCGAAATCGGCGGCGACGCCAGGCTCGTCGGCGTGGACCACGCGTAGGGCTTCGGCCTGCAGTGAGGCGCGCGTGAGCTGGTGCCCGACGTTATCGTGGATCTCGCGCGCGATGCGGGCGCGTTCGGCGAGCGTCGCGAGCTCGACTTCGTAGTCCTGGCGATCGGCAAGATCGCGGTTGCGCGCCTCGAGCGCGAGGGCTCGTTCCTGCAGCTCGTCGCGGGTGCGGCGCATGCGCCGCTGCTCGCGCTCCAACTGGGCGGTGCGTAGCGATAGCAAGGTGGCGGCAACCGAAAGGATGGCGGTTAACAGCAGCGTTCGGGTGGTGAGCACGCCACCAAGAAGGTCCGCGACAAGCGCGCAGACAAACACGGCGCCAATCGCCAGCGCGGGCCAGATTCGTTCACGGCGAACGCGTCGCGCGATGTCATAGAGAGCGAGAGGCGCAAACGGCACAAACGGCGGCACGAAGACAGCCGCGATGATGCAGGCGTAGCTCGCGGCCTCGCTCACACGGCGGGCGCGGTTTCCCTGTACGACCTCGGCCAGCGAGGTGGCAATAACGCCAAGGCAAAACGCCGCGACCAGGCGAGCGTCCACAGCAAGACCCATGGCGGCCGCAATACAGCACGCCAGCACGATCGATTTGTCGAAAAGCCTGTTCATACGGGTATTGTACGCGAAGCCGCGCGTGGTGGAGGGACCGCCTGCGCAACCGTGACATTCCTCCCACGCGGCAAAGCGGGGACGTCGGCAGGCCGCACGGCCAAGCTCCGCACTCGTGACAAAGCTCACTGGTGCGCGCCGCTCGCTCCTGCGATGATGCAATCGTACCGGGCCGCAATCAACAGAAGGGCCGCCTCATGACAGACATCGTCCACGTCGAAAACCTCGTCAAGCGCTACGACGACCTTATCGCGCTCGACCACTTTAGCCTGAGCATCGCCCCCGGCGAGATCTTTGGCCTGCTGGGCCCCAACGGCTCGGGCAAGACCACGTCCATCAACTGCATTCTGCAGCTGCTCGCCTACGACAAAGGCACCATCGAGCTGTTCGGCGAGCCCATGACGCCCGCCCGCTACGACCTCAAGCGCCGCATCGGTGTGGTGCCGCAGCAGGTGGCGGTGTTTGACGAGCTTACGGTGCGCGAGAACATCGACTATTTCTGCAGCCTTTACGTCAACGACCGCAAGCGCCGCCGCGCGCTGGTGGACGAGGCGATCGACTTTGTCGGGCTGGGCGACTTTACCAAGTTTCGCCCCGGCAAGCTCTCGGGCGGCCTGGCGCGTCGCCTCAACATCGCCTGCGGTATCGCGCACAAGCCCGAGCTCATCTTCTTTGACGAGCCCACGGTGGCGGTCGACCCGCAGAGCCGCAACGCCATCCTGGAGGGCATCTGCCGCCTGCGCGACGAGGGCGCCACGGTGGTGTATACCAGCCATTACATGGAGGAGGTCGAGCAGATCTGCAGCCGCATCATGATCATGGACGGCGGCCGCGTGCTGGCGCAGGGCACCAACGACGAGCTCAAGCGCATGATTCAGATGGGCGAGCGCGTGACTGTCGAGGTCAGCGCCGTAGAGACCGCCACGGTCGAGCGGCTGCGCGCCCTCGAGCACGTGCTTTCGGTTGAGTTGTCCGGCGGCGAGCTCGTCTGCACCTGCGAAGCGAGCCCGCACAATTTGGTCGACATCCTCGACACGCTGCGCGCCGCCGATGTGGCGCTCGGCCGCGTGTGGAGCGAGCCGCCGACCCTCAACGACGTGTTCCTCGAGATCACCGGCCGCGAGCTGCGCGACTAGGGGGCAGCCATGTTCAACACCATTATCATCACGGTCAAAACGCTGCTGCGCCGGCCGAGCACGTGGGTCTGGGGCGCCCTCTTTCCCATCGCGCTTTCCACGATGTTCATGTTTATGTTTGCGAACCTGAGCTCCGACGGCACGGTCGACCCGGTGCCGGTTGCCGTCGTGGCGGACAAGGTCTGGGACGCTTCGACCTTTAAGGATGTGGCGACGTCGCTTGCCAAGGAAGGCGACGACCAGCTGCTCGAGATCCACGAGCTCGACGACGCAGCCGATGCGAACCGTGCGCTCAAGGCCGGTGAGGTCGCGGGTATCTATACGGTCGACGCTGCGGGCACGCCCAAGCTCACACTGCTATCGAGCTACGACAGCTCGCGCGCATCATCGGTGCTCACCGATCGCAGCATCCTGGAGACGGTGGCAAGCTCGTATACACAAAATGCCGAGCTCATGTCCCAGATTGCCCAGGACAACCCGGCGGCGCTCGCCGACCCCGAGGCGGTTGCGCGCGCCCTGTCGCTCGAGGGCGGCACCCGCCGCGTAAGCCTGACACGCACCACACCCGACGGCACGGTCATCTACTATTACGCGCTCTTTGGCCTGGTCGCGATGATGTCTGCCGAGTTTGCCGCCTTGAGCGTCATCGACCTGCAGCCCAATCTGTCGGGTCTTGGCGCGCGTCGCTGCGTGGGCGGTCTTTCCAAAACGGCGTCGCTGGCCGGTATCTTTGTGGGCTCGTGGCTGGTCTCCTTTGCCTCGATGGCGATCGCGATCGGCTACGTGCGTCTGGTCGTGGGCGTCGACTTTGGCGGGCGCGAGGGGCTGTGTTTGGTGGGCGGCGCCGCTTCCGCGCTTGCCGCCACGGGCTTGGGACTCTTTGTGGGCACGCTTCCCGTTAAGGGCGGCAAGGCGTCCAAGTCTGGCATCCTCACGGGCTTTGCCACTACGTGCGCCCTGTTCGCCGGCCTCTACGGCGAGCCAGCGATGGCGCTTGCCGACGACGTCGCCCGCGCCTGCCCGGCTGAGTGCTGGCTCAACCCCGTCAAGCTTATCTGCGACATGTTCAACCGCCTGTATTTCTTTGAAGACTTGGGGCCTTTTGCCGTTCGCGCGGGCGCGCTGGTCCTCATGACGCTGGTGTTTGTTGCCGCCGCCACGCTGATTTTTGGAAGGAGCCGCTATGAGCACCTTTAAGACCGCGCTTCGCATGGCGCTGGCACACCCGTTCTACCTGCTCATCTACACGGTGTTCATTTCGCTGATGGGCGTATTCATCGCGGCATCGGTGAGCTGGAACTCGTCGCAGCTCACCGAGTACAAGCCCTACGACGCCAACGTGATCGTGGTCGACCGCGATGGCAGTGATCTTTCACTTGCGCTCACCAAGCACCTAGGTTCGCGGTTTGACCTGGTCACGGGCGTCGGCGATGACACGTACGACCTTGCGGACGCGCTCTCCAAGAGCAACAGCGCCAAGGGCAGCGCCGACTGCGTGTTCTTTATCCCGGAGGGGTTTGAGGGCGACCTTGTTGCAGCCGCCCGCGCGGGGGAGTCTCTGCCCAAGCTCGATGTGACCTGCGGCGCCGGCACCATGGCGGCGGCGCTTTCGTCTGCCGAGGCCTCGCGCTGGATCTCGCTCGCGGGCGCTGCGGCGGCGCTTGAGCCCGCTGCCTCCAACGGCGATGTCGCCAAGGCTGCCGAGCATGCTGCCGCCAAGCGCGCCGAGGTCGAGATCGAGCAGGTCAAGGTCGACTCGACTGCCGCCGCCACGCTCGAGTCGTACTTCAACTTTGGCGCGTACGCGATCATCTCGTCGGTCATCGTGTCGGTGGGACTGGTGTTCTCGGGTATGAACGAGCCCGAGCGCGTGCGCCGCATGGAGGCCGGCCCAATCTCCGAGCGTCAGCGCTCGCTTGCCGTGTTTGCGGCCGCCGCGGTGATCACCGTCTGCATCTGGTTTGTGTCGAGCATGATGGGCGTCGTGGGCTTTGCCGGCGCGGTTGCCGAGGTCGGCGTGGGTCGTGTGTGTCTGGCGCTGGCGGCGACGTTTGTCCTGGCGTGCACGCCTCTGGCCGTTGGCTTTGCCCTTTCGAGCTTGGGCGCGCGCGAGGAGCTGCTCAACGGCGTGGGCAACTTACTCGGCA
>CAVALS010000091.1:0-13571 GCA_963589385.1 Bacteroidaceae bacterium | reverse complement strand
AGCATCCATCAGCATCACGGCAGCCTTGGAGAGCAGACGCAGGTGCGTGGTTCCGGCTTCGCCGGCGGGCACGTACAGCGCGAGCGCCACATCGACGGGCACGCCATCAAAGCTCGGCCACTCAACAGGCTCGGACAGCTTGAGCACGGCCACGCCCGGCGTATGGATCGCATCGCTCTTGGCATGCGGAACGGCAAAACCGGCGACAAGGCCCGTCTCGGCCTCGTTCTCGCGAGCGACAAAGGCAGCCTCGACAGCAGAAGCATCATCGGCAAAGCCAAGCTCAACAGCCTGCTCAGACAGATAATGCAACGCGCCCTCGCGCGAGGCGGCGGCGTAGCCAATCGTCACTTGGTTGGCAGATACAAATCCCATGGAAAGCCCTCCCTACAACGCGGACCTGACCGCGGCTTCGATACCGTCGGCGTCCAAACCGTACTTGTGCAGCAGATCAACCGCAGGACCGGATTCACCGTACACATCGCGCACGCCGACGCGACGCATCGGCACTGGATGCTGCTCCGCGAGCACCGAGGCAACGGCCTCGCCAAGACCGCCGATGATCGAATGCTCCTCGGCAGTGACCACGCGACCGGTCTTCTTGGCGCTGGCAACCACCAGACGCTCATCAAGCGGCTTGATCGTGTGCATGTTGATGACCTCGGCGTCGATGCCATCGGCAGCGAGCGCCTCGGCTGCCTCGAGCGCCTCGGCGACCATAAGGCCACAAGCGATGATGGTCGCATCGGACCCCTCGCGCACGACCACGCCGCGACCAATCTTGAACTCATAGTCCTCGCGGTCGTTGATGACCGGCGTTGCCAGACGGCCGAAGCGCATGTAGACCGGCCCCTCAAACTCATAGGCGGCGCGCACGCAAGCGCGAGCCTCGATGTCATCGGCGGGAACGATTACCGTCATACCCGGAATCGTGCGCATGAGCGCGATATCCTCGCAGCACTGATGCGTGGCGCCGTCTTCGCCGACCGAGATACCCGCATGCGTGGCGCCAATTTTGACGTTGAGGAGCGGATAGCCGATGGAATTACGCACTTGTTCGTACGCACGACCGGCGGCGAACATGGCAAAAGTGCTCGCAAAGGCGACGTGACCCGTGGTCGCAATACCGGCGGCGAGCCCCATCAGGTTGCTCTCGGCGATGCCGGCATCGTAAAAGCGCTCAGGGTGGGCAGCCTTAAACTTACCCGTCTGCGTAGCGGCAGCCAGGTCGGCATCGAGCACTACAAAGTCATCGTGCTCATTGCCCAGCTCGA
Source organism: Bacteroidaceae bacterium (assembly GCA_963589385.1). Classification (GTDB taxonomy): domain Bacteria; phylum Actinomycetota; class Coriobacteriia; order Coriobacteriales; family Coriobacteriaceae; genus Collinsella. Next base: position 12,297 of record CAVALS010000091.1, on the reverse strand, counting down.
CGAGCACCTCGCCATAGCTAACGCGCGTGGCGACTTTCTTGACCTCTGCCATTAGAGCTCCTCTCCTGCTGCCGCGAGCTCGGCCATGGCCTGCTCAAACTGCGCGTCATTGGGCGCCTTGCCATGCCAGCCAACCTGGTTCTCCATAAAGGAGACGCCTTTGCCCTTCACCGTCTCGGCGATGATAGCGACGGGCGCGCCATCCACCTCGCGAGCTTCGGCAAAGGCGGCGGCAATCTGCGCCATGTCGTTACCGTCGACGAGCTCGATCACATGCCACTTAAAGGCGCGAAACTTATCGGCGAGCGGCATGGCCGAGTTGACTTCATCGATCGTGCCGTCAATCTGCAAGCCGTTGTGGTCGACGACGGCAACAAGATTGTCGAGCGCATGGTTACCGGCAAACATGGCCGCCTCCCACACCTGGCCTTCCTCGCACTCACCGTCGCCCAGCAACGTGTAGACACGGTAGCTGTCGCCCCAGTGCTTAGCGGCAAGCGCCATTCCAACTGCAGCAGAGATGCCCTGACCGAGCGAGCCGGTGGACATATCGATGCCCGGGGTGTCGTTCATGTTGGGATGGCCCTGCAGTCGGCTGCCAATATGGCGGAGCGTCTCGAGCTCCTCCTTGGGAAAGAACCCGCGCTCGGCGAGCACGGCATAGAGCGCCGGAGCGCAATGTCCCTTGGAAAGCACAAAGCGATCGCGCTCAGCACGGTTCGGATTCGCCGGGTCAACATCCATTTCCTCAAAGTAGAGGTAGGTCATAATGTCGGCTGCGCCAAGCGATCCGCCCGGATGCCCCGACTTGGCCGCATGAACCGCAGTCACGACACCCTTCCTGACCTCATTAGCGACCTTCGCCAGCTCCTGGTTGGTCATACGAATTCCTCTCTTGAGAACAACCCCGACACCGGATGACGCGATACCGGGGCAACCCACTCGTTAGGCCTGAGCGACGACCTTCTGCCAGTCAGCCTCGAACGAGGCAAGGCCCTGGTCGGTCAGCGGGTGATGCAGGCACTTCTTGAGAGCGGCCATAGGCACGGTCGCGATGTCGGCACCAAGAAGAGCCGCCTGGGTCACGTGGTTGGGCGTGCGGACCGAAGCGGTGATGATCTCGACGGTGTCGTCGACGTTCTTACCGGTCCAGTCATAGTTCTTGATGCAGGTCACGACATTGTCGAGCTGCGAGATGCCGTCCTCGGCGATGTCGTCAAAGCGGCCGACAAACGGGCTGATGTAGCGGGCGCCGGCATTGGCGGCCATGAGGGCCTGCGTCGGCGAGAAGACGAGCGTCATGTTGACACGCACGCCCGCATCGGCCAGCGCGCGGCAGGCGGCGAGGGCGGCCTCGCAGACGGGGAGCTTGACCACAATGTTGGGGGCGAGGGCGGCAAGGCGCTTGCCCTCCTCGATCATGCCCTCGGCCGTGGTGGCGGTAGACTCGGCAGACACGGGCAGACCCTCGCAGAGCTCGGCGATCTTGAGCATATGGGGCTCAAAGTCGGCGAGCTTACCGCCGGTCTTGGCGTACAGGGACGGATTGGTGGTAACACCGGCCAGGCAGCCCCAGCTCTTGGCCTCGGCAATCTCGTCAAGGTTGGCGGTATCAATAAAGAACTTCATAGTGCAAACTCCTTCTAAGGAATCCAAAACTCAAAAAATAGGACAAAGGGGATGTCCCTTTGTCCTATGTGCCGGGCCCGCAGCTGGGACATGCCCCGGGCCCGGCGTCGTGTAGGAAAAGCTACTTAGAGAGCCTTCTCGATGCGGCTCGTGACGCCCTTGAGGTTAAGGCCGACGACGTACTGCTTGATCGGGCGCTTGATGTGCTCGATCACAAAGCGCTTGCCGTCGATGTCCTGGGCAGCGAGGTTGCGGTAGAGCTTCTCGACCTGCTCCTTGACCTCGGGATCGTTAAAGGCGTAGTGGCCGGAGACATCCAGAATCTTCAGGCTGAGCTCGTCGTCTGCCAGGATGTCATCAACCTGCAGGTTAACGTCATCGCCGGTCATCCACTTGCGCCAGCGCTCGGTCTTGATGGCCTTGACCAACAGCGTGTGGTACAGGTCGGAAGGATCGTCGCACAGGCCGTTGTCGACCAGGATCTGCTCGGTAGCGCAGAGCTTGAGGTAAGCGCGGGTCTCCTCGGTGCCGTACTGAGGGGCGACATTGGAAGCGGTCACGTGTGCCGGGATGTGCTCGAGCAGCGTCGCGTCATCCAGGTAGTCGGCGTTGTGCTCCTTCAGGCCCACGCCGTAGCGCTTGGCCATGTCGGCGAGCTCGCGGGCGTTCTTAAAGTTGTAATGACCGACCTGCTCGGTCCAACGGGTGAGCGTACCGGTCTGGCCGACGATAAAGGTGGGCATGGGGCAGCCACGCTTCTCGAGCTCGGGCTGCAGCTGAGAAATGAACTCCTCGTACTTGTCGGTGGAGGTCAGGCCGCCATTGGTCTCCTCGGTACCGACCTCATAGGCAACCTCGGGCAGGTTATGCTCGCGACGGTACTGCTCAAGGTAGTCGATAAGATCGATCGTGCGGCGAAGCACCACGTCGAGCGGAATAACCTTGCCGATCTGATAGGGATCCTTGGTGGGGTCGACCATCAGCAGGTCAAAGCCTGCCTCCATGTCGGCGACGAAGGACTTGCGGGCGAGCTCCATGGCCTCGTCCTCGGGCAGGTGGGCGTTACGCTCCTCGTCGCGCTGCCACGGACCGCCGTGATCGCGGCACAGGTAGTACGGACCGGTGTAACCCACCTTGTCGGCAACCTTCTTGATGTCGGCGGCAAAGCGCGTCTGGTCCCAACCATTGACGTAGCCGGCGCCCATCTCGTCCATATCGACCTGGTTGCGGCTGGCGATAAACATGGGCGGGAAATCCTCGTCCTTGGCAAGCTCGAACACGGCCTGAATCAGGTTGGGGCTCATGGGGCCAATGCCGACCATGGTTGCGTGATCGCCGCTATCCTGCAGCTTGAGCATGCCCTGAACGGCCTGGCGGATGGTGAGGTTGGACATTTTGTTCTCCTTCTCCAGAGGATTTTTGACACAAGTTCCCTGGGACCCAGATGTGGGCCCTATCAGTACGGATGGATTTTGTTGTGTAGGGGCGGTTGTGCGGAGTCAAATCCATCCCTCCGCACAACCGGAGTCCTTAAAGGTTTACTTGGCCTGCTTATCGAGCGTGGGCTTCATGGCAATCAGGATTGCAGCGGCGACCAAGGAGCCAATCACGATGTCCAGGCAGAACAGCGCGACGTTGTTGGTGGCCAGGGCGACGATAAAGCCACCATGCGGAACGTAGCAGTCGATACCCTGGAAGGCGGCAAGCGCCGCGCCCACGGCAGAGCCGATGCAGATGCCGGGCAGGGTGTGGCCAAGATCCTTGACCGCGAAGGGGATAGCGCCCTCGGTAATGCCGATGCAGCCCATGAACAGCGCGGAGATGCCCATCTGACGGTCAGCGTCATCGAACTTGTTCTTGGCGATGAGCGCGGCGAGACCACAGGCGATCGGGGGAATGGCGACGGCGACGCGGAACATACCGTTGGGGCCGTAGATGCCGGAGGCCATGATGGCCATGGTAAAGGTCGAAGCGGTCTTGTTGATGGGGCCACCCATATCGAAGGCGGTCATAACGCCAATGACCAGGCCCAGGACAACGGCGGAGCCGCCCTGCAGGCTACCGAGCACGCTGGTGAGCCAATCCATCACAAAGCCAAGCGGCGTGGCCAGGATGTAGATGTAGGCCATACCCAGGACGAGCGAGGTCAGAATCGGGATGATCAAGATCGGCATGATGGTCTGAATGGTGTTGTTGACCTTCCAGGTCTTCATCCAGCGGACAAAGTAACCGCAGATAACCGCCATGATCATGGCACCCAAGAAGCCGGTCGAAACGCTGTTGCCGCTCGGGGTGACGACGGCGTTGTTGACCAAGTAGCCCAGGACGAAACCAGGGGCAAGTGCGGGCTTACCGGCCATCGAGTAGGCGATATATGCCGCAAGCACCGGAATCATCATAGAGATGCCGGCCATGCCGATGGTGTTAAGGCTCACCATCAACGGGTTGGTGACCTCCATGCCGCTAGCACCGGCAGTACCGGATGCCAACGAGAAGGCAAGGAACACGCCACCGATAACGACGATGGGGATAAAATAGGAAACGCCGGTATTGAACGCATTGAGCAGCGTCTTGCCAGGATCGGCAAAGATGGACTGCTTGGACGCCGGTGTCGGGGCCTGCGGGGCAGCGGAGACGGCCTTCTTCTCTGCCTTGGCCTCGGCCTTGGGCGCGTAAACGGCGCCACCCGTCGCCTTAATGATCTCAACGGCCTGGTCGATAATCTTGACCGGATCGGCGATCACATCGGAAGTACCGACCTTGAGGAACTTGCCCTCGGCCATCTTCTGCTCAAAACGATCCTCGTTCTCGACACCCACGTCGACGGACTCGAGCACCAGGTCGGCGGAATCCACGTCTTCCTGCGTCAGCTCGTTCTCGATACCCAGACCACCCTGAGCCTCGACTTTGCACTCGATGCCACGGGCGGCGCATTCATCCTGAATCGCCTTCTGGGCCATATACGTGTGGGCGATACCCACGGTACAGGCGGCAACGCCTACGATCTTCATTGCTTCCCTCTTTTCATAGAGTTGCGTGCGCAAGACACCGTTTGCGGAGGCCTCCGGAGCATCCCCTGCCGTTTGGACTTGCTGTCTTTTCGACAAGACCAATATATGGTGCTGGCATTGATAAAACCAGCTCAATTCGGTAAACGCGCAGGTCAGGGCATTAGTTATGCGATTTAGTTATGCGTTTAACCAAAAATGAATCCTGCGATTTTACCCTCGATTTCAAAAGTCAAGAAGTATTTGATTTTCTCGGTAGACGGCAGATGCGCATGCCGGTCACAAATTTCGACCCCACCCGTATACCGCATTTGTTGCATACTTCATATGAAAGGAAAAAGCCGCTCACCGAAGCGCATCCCTCACCAAGACTCAAAGTCATCATGTTGGAAAATGCTCATCTGTCGGAAGGAGTCGCTGTGGCAAAACAGCGCGTTACGATCGCAGACGTCGCTCGAGAGGCGGGAACCTCGACGGCAAGCGTCTCGTATTACCTCAACGACAAACGAGAAAAGCTTAGCGAGAAGACGCAGGCAAAGATTGCGCGCGTCATCAAGGAACTCGGATACGTTCCCAACGCCCAAGCGCAAACGCTCACCGGCAAGCAGACCCACGTCATCGCCATCATCATTTTGGATAACACCAACAAGTGGGCGGGCCTCGTCCTCAACGGCATGGAACAAGTCATGCTCCCCGCGGGCTACCAGACGGTCGTTTGCACCAGCAATTTCGACCCCGAGACCGAGCTCATATATGTCGACAAAATGCTCTCGCTGGGCGTCGATGGTTTTATCATCCAGCCCACGGCAAATTTCAAGGCCGTCCACGACCGCATCAAGCGCGCCGGCAAGCCCGTCGTCTTTTTTGACGCGGCCCTCTACAGCCCAGGCACCAGCTGGATCAAAACCAACCTCTACGACGGCGTATACAATGCCACGCAGGCGCTTCTCGATGCCGGCTACGAGGACTTTTTCTCCATTGCCGCCAATATGACCGAAATGCGCACCCGCATGGAACGTTTTCAGGGATATGCCGAGGCATTGGCCGCGAATGGGCAGCTCTACAAAGCCATTCCCATCGATCACAACAAGCCGTCAATCAGCGAGCTCACCGAATACTTTAAATACAAGCTCAACCCCGCCAAGCGAACCCTTATCTTCGTGCAAAATCAGTGGGCACTCCCCCGTGTCTACAAGGCCCTCCAGCCCATGGCCCATCTACTTCCGAAGCAAATCGGCCTTTTGGGACTCAACTGCGAAGACTGGACCAACCTCACCACGCCGACCGTCTCCACGATCATCGAGCCCGTCGACCAGGAAGGTCGCGAAGCAGCCGAGATGCTGCTCGCCCTACTTGATGGCAGCAGTACGCCCGGTGAGCAGCGCATTCTCGAATGCAAACTCAATTGGCTCGGTTCCACCTCGATCTAGCCATACGTCAAATATGAGGCAAATGAATCCGTAGCGTTTATCCCAAATCTTAAGTAATTGTTCGATAGAACGGCCCCTGCCGGCACCTGCTAGACTGGTAGATTCCCAACCGTCCATCCAGGAGCCTCCATGTCGCGCAAGTCCACCTACAAGCAAGTATTTTCCATCGGCACCGCCGTGGTGCTGGGGTTTGCGCTGTTTACGGGATCGCTCGACGAAGCTCCCAAGCTGCTGTCGCCGCAAAGCGATGAACAGGCGGCAGCTCTGGCCGAGGAGCAAAACGAGAGTCCCAGCCGTACCGACGACGAGGCAGGCCTGGTTCCCCGGCTCGAATCTGGAACAGCGAGTTCCTCGGACTCCCAAAACAGCCAGGACTCCGGCGATGGCTCCGAATCCGCCACGACCGGCACCGCTGACGATATCTCTTCGAACGCCACCCCCATCGACGAGGTGGAAAACCCCGACCTCAACCGCGCCCGCGGCGTATATCTCAGCAGCATTCCCGACTACGCCGGCAACCCCTACGCTGCCCTGCGCGCCGACAGCACGCACCCGCTCGGCACGCCATCATTCACGCTCGACGAGTATGAGTGTGCCACAAATGAGGGCTGCTTTAAAAAATTCTCCAAGCTCGACAGTCTGGGCCGCACTCGCAAGGCGCTCGCCTGCGTAGGCCCCGAGTCGCTCGGACAGGGCAAGCGCGGTGACATCTCGCGTATCCACCCCGCCGGATGGCATCAGCAGCGCTACGACTTTATTCCGAGTCAGAGTCTCTACAACCGCTGCCACCTCATCGCCTGGTCGCTCTGCGGCGAGAACGCCAATCGCAAGAATGTCCTCACCGGCACGCGCTATCTCAACGAGACGGGCATGCTGCCGTTTGAAGAGCAGATCCTCGACTACATCCGCGACACGGGCAACCATGTGCTCTACCGCGTCACGCCCATGTACAACGAAGAGGAACTCGTCTGCCGCGGCGTGCGCCTTGAGGCGCAATCGGTCGAGGACCACGGCAAGACCCTGTGCTTCCACGTGTACTGCTACAACCTGCAGCCGCACGTGCAGATCGACTACGCCACCGGCCGCAACCAGGCCTCGGGGGACTAGACCCCAACCGCGACAAGAATCGATTTGCAGTCCCAAGGATCAAAAAGGGCCGCCCCGGATTACCCGGAGCGGCCCTTGCATTGGCACCTTCATTGCAGACAAAACCGCACGCTACTTGGCGCGGCCCTCCTCATAGCGCTCGACCAGCTTGGCCTGAACGTCATAAGGAACCTGCTCATAGCCTGCGGGCTTCATGGTAAAGTCACCCGTGCCGCGCGTGATAGAGCGCAGGCGCGTCGAGTAATCCGTCAGCTCGGCCAGCGGCGCCTGGGCAATAACCACGGTATCGCCGCGCTCATCGGTATCCATACCCGTCACGCGACCGCGCGAAGCCGAGATATCGCCCATCACGGCGCCGGCGTAGCTCTCGGGGATCGTCACCGTGATTTCCTCGATGGGCTCCAGCACCACCGGGTCGGCATCGGCGCATGCCTTGCGCAGGCCGATGCGAGCCGCCGCGCGAAACGCCATCTCGTTGGAGTCGACGCTGTGATACGAACCGTCGTACACAGCCACGCGAATGCCCGTAAGCGGATAGCCGGCAATAATACCGTCCTGCATGGTCTCCTGGACGCCCTTGTCCACGGCGGGGATGAGCGAGCGCGGGATGCGGCCACCCACGACCTCGTCAACAAACTCATAACCATCGCTCGTGCCGTCGGGCCCAATGAGCGGCTCCACGCGCAGCCAGCAGTCGCCGTACTGGCCGGCGCCGCCGGTCTGCTTCTTGTGGCGGCCCTGGGCGCTCGCCGTGCGGCGGATGGTCTCGCGATACGGAATGCGGATCGGCACGCTCTTGGCGACGACCTTGGTGCGGTCTTCCAGACGGTTGAGCAGCACCGAAACCTGCGCCTCACCAACGGCGGAGATAATGGTCTGGCCAGTCTCCTCGTCGCGGTCGATGCTCATGGTCGGATCGGCCTTGCAGGCTTTCTCGATAAACGTGTAGAGCTTCTCCTCGTCGCCGCGGTTCTCGGCCTCGATGGCAATGCGGTACTGCGAGTTGGGGAACTTAAACGCCGCAGCCTCGACCTTGCCGGTAATCGAGAGCGTATCGCCCGTCTCGGCAGCCAGCTTAGGCGCCACGATGATGTCGCCGGCATAAGCATGCCCGACCTCGGTCATGTCGCGGCCGCACATCACATACAGGTGAGCCAGACGTTCGCCCTTGCGCGTGCGGGCGTTGATCAGCTCAAGACCCGGCTCAAGCGTGCCCGTCAGCACCTTGATAAAGCTGATACGGCCCTGCTGCGGGTCGGCCAGGGTCTTAAACACAAACGCCACCGGACGGTCATCGTCGCTCGAGATCTTAAGCGAGTCGCCGTCGATGAGCGGCATCTCGCCATAGTCCGTCGGCGCCGGGAAGTACGTGGCGATGTCGTCCATCAGCGAGTTGACGCCCTGTTCCTTAATACAATCGCCCGCAAAGACCGGCACAAAGATGCGCTCAGCAATCGCTTTGGACAACAAGCCCTCAAGCTCCTCCTGCGTCAGCGTCTCCTCGCCTTCCAGGTACTTCATCATCAGCTCGTCATCGGCCTCGGCCACCAACTCGCACAGATGGTCATGGGCCTCCTCGGCCTGGGCACGATACTCCTCGGGAATCTCCGACTCAACGGCTTCGGTGCCGTTGCAATGGCGCGCCTTCATGCGCACCAGGTCGATAATGCCGTTAAAGTCCTCGCCCTCGCCCCAGCCTAGGGTCACGGCGCCCAAGCGTGTACCAAAGCGCTCCTGCAGCAGTCCCATAGTGGACGCAAAGCTGGCCTCGGGACGCGACAGGCGGTTTACGAACACCGCGCGTGCCAGGCGCAGGTCCTCGGCGGCGTACCAAAGCTTAACCGTCGTCGGCTGCGGGCCGGCCTCGGCGTCGACCACAAACAGAGCCGTCTCGCAGACGCTCATCGCGGCAAAGGCGTCGCCGATAAAATCGGGGTAGCACGGGGCATCGAGCACGTTGATGCGGGCGCCCTTCCAGTCGATCGGCGCGATGGTCGTCGAGATGGAGAACGAACGCTTGACCTCTTCGGGGTCATAGTCGAGCGTGGGCTTGGTGCCGTCGTGGCCGCCCAGGCGGGCGGTCTTGCCGGAAAGGTGGAGCATGGCCTCGGCGAGTGAAGTCTTGCCCACCCCGCCTTGGCCTACGAGCACCACGTTCCTTACATTGCCGGTCTTGGGAGCACCCATGATGACCTCCTTGCAGGGCCGCGCGCAATGCGCGACGCCAACGGGGAGAGTTCGCGGTCGGTGCCGTCCCGGGAGCAGCATGGTCGGCAGCCGAGCCGACTCACCCTCCAAATGTCTTATGCCACCACCCTACCCTCACGGGCGACTGTCCATGCACACCTTTCGGCGCACGTATGGATACAGGCGGCGAGAGGAAGGAGAACGCATGCAAGGCGATTATTGGACCCCGCCGATGCAAATAAAATGTCGCCGCAGGCCATAAGATCTGCGGCGACATCACCTCAATTAATAGTTGAGTAAATAGCTGAGTCTACCCCTCGATACGGCTCAAGAACTCGCGGGTACGCTGCTCGCGCGGATGGTCGATGACCTGCTCGGCAGGACCTTCCTCGACAATACGACCGCCATCCATAAAGACCACGCGGTCGGCAACATCTCGCGCAAACTGCATTGCATGGGTCACGATCACCATCGTCATATTCTGCGCGGCCAGATCCTTGATGACGCGCAGCACCTCGGCCGTCAGCTCGGGGTCGAGCGCCGAGGTCGGCTCGTCAAAGAATAAGATTTCCGGATCGAGCGCCAGGGCGCGGGCAATACTCACGCGCTGCTGCTGACCGCCCGAAAGCTCGCAGGGCACCTTGTTCTCGTTACCCGTCAGCCCCATTTGCGCAATCAGCTCGTGTGCGCGGACCTCCGCCTGCTCGCGCGGGCGCTTAAGCACGCGAATCGGCGCATCGGTGATGTTTTTCATCACGGTATAGTGCGGGAACAGATTGTAGTTCTGGAACACCAGACCAAAACGCGAGCGCGCCTGTTTAGGTACATCGCCCTTTGCGTACACCGCGCCCGAGCCCGTATCCGTCGCGACGGCAAGGTCGCCAAACGAGAGCGAGCCACCATCGAGCGTCTCGAGCAGCGTGGCGCAGCGCAGCAGCGTGGACTTACCGCCGCCCGAAGGCCCGATAATCGCCACGACCTCGCCGCGCTTGACCTCGAGCGAGATATCCTTGAGCACCTCATTGCCGCCAAACGCCTTACGCGCGTTCGATATATTCATTACCGTTCCGGACACGGGAACCTCCATGTGTTTGAAAAGCACGACGGAACAGGCTAGTCGTGGTAGTAGTCAAGTCGCTTTTCGGCAGCGCCCAACAGCATCTCGACCACAAAGTTAAAGACCCAGTAGATCAGCGCCGCGATCGCAAACGGCACCATGCTCACTTGCGAGGCAACCAGCGCCTTGGCCGTCGAGAACATCTCCCCCACGCCGATGGCGAACGCCAGCGACGTGTCCTTGACCAGTGTGATGATCTCGTTGCCCATCGCCGGCAAAATGCGCTTGGCGACCTGCGGCATCACGATATACAGAAACGTCTGCATGCGCGAGTAGCCCAGCACCTCGGCAGCCTCGTATTGACCGCGCGGAATGGACTGCAGACCCGAGCGATAGATCTCGGCAAAGTAGCCGGCATAGTTGATGATGAACGCCACGACACACGCCGTCCATTTGGAATCAGGCGTCAGCGAAATGCCAAACACGTAGTACGGGGCAAAGTAGATGGCAAACATCTGTAGCATAAGCGGCGTGCCGCGCATCACCGAAATATAGATGCGCGCGATCCAGCGAAGTGGCGCAATTTTACTCATGCGCATAAACGCCACGGGGATTCCCAGCGGAATCGACCCGAGCAGCGTCAGCACAAACAGCTGCAAACTGACCAAGAATCCCTGGCCAAGCATCTGCATCATGACCTGAATAGACAACCTAAGCTCTCTTTCGCGACAACAGAACAGCGAACCCAACGCTAAAGCGGGTTTTCCAGGTGCCCGAGTTTGCCGTGAAAGAGGAGCGCCGCGTACTAAATGTACGCAAGCGACGGTTTGAACGGCAAAATCGGGTGCCTGGGAAAGCCGCTATTTCAAAACCCAATTGTCGAAGGATAGACCATAGCTCGCATACTTGTCGCACAGGTCCTTGACCGTACCGTCCTCATAGAGCGCCTTGAGTGACTCGGTCACGGCGTCAGCCGACTTGGTGTCGCCCTTCTTAAAGCCAACGGCGTAGTGCTCGCTGGACAGCGGCTTGTCGAGCTGCGTATAGGCATCGGGCTTGGCGGCAAGCTGATACTGAGCGATCGAGAGGTCACAGGCAACGGCATCGACTGCACCACTCTCGAGCTGCATAAACGCCGTGTTGTACTCGCCGATGGTGTCGAGCGTGGCAAACGTCGCGGCCAGATCCTTCTGGTCGCCCTCGAGCACATCCTGTGCGGCGGAATCAGTCTGGGTAATCACGGTCTTGCCGGCAAGATCGTCCCAGCTCTTGATGCCCGCGTCCTTCTTGACCACGAGCACCTGCTCGTTGAGCATGTAAGGCTCGGAGAACGTGTAGTCGTCCTCGCGGCCCTCCATGGTAAAGCCGTTCCAGATGCAGTTGATGGCGCCAGAGTTGAGCAGCGTATCCTTGGCATCCCAATCGATGGCCTCGTAATCGACATCCCAGCCCTGCTTATCGGCAACGGCCTTGGCAAGGTCGAGATCAAAACCCGTGTACTTGCCGTCATCGCCCACAAAGCCGTACGGAGGGTAGGACTTGTCAAAGCCCACGACGAGCTTCTTGGACTCCGCAGCGCCCTTCACGTCCTTGGCCGCAGCAGAGCCCGCAGCGGAGCCTTTGCCGGCACCACCGCCGCAGCCGACAAGACCAAGGCCAAGCACCGTGGCAAGCGAACCGGCTAGACCAACAAACTGACGACGAGACATATCGGTATTCATGGTATTCCCCCTTGATGGCACTTTAGTTAGGTAAAGTGAGTCATGTAACGTCCAGAATCATACACTTTAGCGTGATAGAGCACAAGGCGAATTTGCCCGCCGCGTGAGGGGTGTGGGGGGTTAAGTTTGCTGCTCTACAGTCCTGCTCACGACGGAGG
>CAVALS010000090.1:0-13606 GCA_963589385.1 Bacteroidaceae bacterium | reverse complement strand
ATGCGAACCTCCAGTCCGGACCGCCCCGCGGTCCAACTTTCTGTCCGCACCCCCTGATGAAAACAGCTCGCCTACATATTTCACTCCGATATTTCACCCAAATATCCGGTTTCCAACCCTTTCCACAGCCTACGGGCTTATAAGAAGCCCTTCGGCCATGGAAAGCGTTGAAAACCTAGGGTGACGTTGCTGTGAGATGGGCGAGTTTCCAACAGCCCCCGGCGTCTTCGGGTTTCGCCTGGGACCCTGCGACACCGTGGACCGTCGAAAACTCGCCCTTCCGCTTGGAAGAGGGCTTTTACCCCTTAAAATTGTCCGAAAGTGACAACGACGCAGGAGGTCCGGTATGCCTGCCAGCAAGAAAGAGGCAAAAGAGTTCGTCAAGCGGTGGCAGAAGCGCCTTGCCGCCATCCCCGCGGGCTCCAATAACGAGCAGCAGGACACGCAAAAGTTCTGGGTCGACCTGCTCATCAACGTCCTAGGCATCCCGTCCAACACCATAGACAGCTTCGTTGACTTCGAGCGGAAGGTGAGAGGCCGTCGCATCGACGTGTTCGTCTCTGACCACAACTTCCTCTGCGAGCAGAAGTCGTGGGGCATCGACCTCGATAAGCCCGAACCCAGGAACGGCGGCATGGAGACGCCGCTCCAGCAGGCCATGTGGTATGCGCGGCACCTGCCGTACTCCGAGCGCCCCCGCTGGGTGATGACATGCAACTTCGGGACCTTCCGTCTCTACGATCTCGACAACGAGCGGCCCGAGGACACCGTGCAAGAGTTTTCCCTCGAAGAGCTCCAGGACAGTCTGTATCTCTTGTCCTTCCTGACCTCCAACGAGACGAGCCGCCTGCACAAGGAGCAGCAGCTCTCCATCGAGGCCGGAGCCTACGTCTCCAGGCTTTACGATGCCCTCGCCAAGCAGTACCACCACATCGAGGAGAAGGACGAGCGCGCGCAGGAGGAGCAGCGCTCGCTCAACGTGCTCATCACCCGAATCATCTTCTTGCTCTATGCCGAGGACGCCGACCTCCTGCAATCGCACCAGGCGTTCGGTAGGTACTGCGAGGGTGACCCTGCCAAGCTCCGCCGCAAGCTGGTGGACCTGTTCGAGGCGATCGACACGCCCCTGGATAAGCGGGACGAGTACATGGACGAGGACCTCGCGGCCTTCCCGTACGTGAACGGCGGTCTGTTCGCCGACTCCTCCATCATCGTCCCGCAGATGACCCCGGAGATCCTCGAGGCCATCACCGACGCGTCCCAGGACTTCGACTGGCGCGAGATCTCGGGCGTAATCTTCGGCGGCGTGTTCGAGGGGACGCTGAACCCCGAGACCCGCCACGCCGGGGGCATGCACTACACGAGCGTGGAGAATATCGAGCGCTGCCTCAGGCCGCTCTTCCTCGACGAGCTGTGGGATGAGCTGCACGAGGCCGAGGGCGAGAGGACGGCGGCGAAACGCAAGCAGGCCCTGGCGAGGCTGCACGACAAGGTTGCCTCCATCACCATCGGCGACCCCGCGTGCGGCTCGGGCAACTTCCTTACCGAGGCGTACCGGCAGCTGCGCACCATCGAGAACCGCATCATCGAGGACGAGCTCAGCGAGGAGACCGGCAACGCGGGGCAGACGTCCCTCGTCATTGCGCAGGACAGCCCCGTCCGCGTATCTCTCGATCAACTGTACGGCATCGAGATTAACGACTTCGCCGTCTCGGTCGCCAAGACCGCCCTTTGGATCACCGAGGAGCAGATGCTCCGAAAGACGCAGGAGATATACGTCGGTTATGACTTCGACTTCCTGCCGCTCAGGAGCCTCAGCAACCTCCATGAGGGCAACGCCCTCAAGACCGATTGGTCCGAGGTGTTCCCCGATGACCTCACGTACCTCGTGGGCAACCCGCCCTTCCTCGGGGCCCGCAACCAGTCCAAGGAGCAGAAGGCCGAACTCCTTGAGGTCTTCGATGGCGCGAAGAACGCGGGCAACATCGACTACTGCGGGGCCTGGTACATGAAGGCCGCGAGGTTCACGCAAGGGAAGCGCACGCGCTGCGCCCTGGTCTCGACCAACTCCATCTGCCAGGGGGAGCAGGTCGCCAACCTCTGGAAACCCCTGTACGACCTGGGAATCCATATCGACTTCGCGCACAACACCTTCCGCTGGGACAACGAGGCGGCAGACAAGGCACACGTGTTTTGCGTCATCGTCGGGTTCTCGCGCGAGGTTGGGGCCAAGACGCTCTTCTATCACGCAATGCCCGATTCTGACGAAGAGCAGATTTCCGTGGCCCGAATCAATGCTTATCTTAAAGACGCTCCGGACGTTTTTGTCTACAGCAGAAGTAAGCCATTATCAGATGTTCCAGAAATGGGAATAGGCTCCCAGCCTATAGACGACGGCAATTACCTTTTCACTGATGAGCAGAAAATCGAATTCTTGCAAATTGAACCTGGTGCAGAGAAATTCTTTCACAAGTGGCTTGGATCACAAGAATTTATCCGTGGCAAAAGCCGTTGGTGTTTATGGCTTGGGAACGCAAATTGGGATGAGCTAAAGAATCTGCCTAAATGCAGGGAAAGGGTTGAAGCGGTGCGCCGGTATCGGCTCAAGAGCAGGAGAAGTCAGACCGTTAAGGCTGCAGAGTGCCCTGCCCATTTTGGAACTGAAATCCTGTCGGATACAGATTCAATCTTGATACCAGAGGTTTCATCAAGCCGAAGGCGATACATCCCAATGGGGTTCGTCGATGCTGAGGTCTTTTGTAGCAATAAAGTTCGTCTTATCCCAAATGCAACTCTCTATCAATATGGGGTGTTGCAGTCCCAATTTCATAATGCATGGGTTAGGGTCGTGACCGGAAGACTGAAAGATGATTATCAGTACTCGGCTGGTATTGACTACAACAACTTCGTCTGGCCCGAGCCCACGGAATCCCAACGCGAAGAAGTTGAGCGTTGCGCCCAAGCCGTGCTCGACGCCCGGGATGCCCAAGAAGGTGCGACGCTCGCGGACATGTACGATCCCAAGAACGAGACGTTCTTCCCCGAGCTGATGGCAGCGCACAAGGCGCTCGACGCCGCCGTCGAAGCAGCCTATGGCGTCGACTTCGGTGGGGACGAGGAGAAGATAGCCGCCCATCTTTTCAACCTGTACGCCAAAAAGGTCGGTGAACTATAGTGCCAAACTCCATCTACAACCCCATATCTCTTGAGGTCGGCAACATCCTGAAGGACGTTCAGACGGGCAAGATCGGTCTGCCCGACCTGCAACGACCCTTCGTGTGGGGCAACGAAAAGGTCCGCGACCTGCTTGATTCCATGCTCCGCGGATACCCTATTGGCTATGTGATGCTGTGGGACTCTCCGAGCGACAACGCGGGCAAGAAGTCTGCCATAGGCTCGAACCAAAAGGTGTATGCCGTCCCCAAGTCCCTTGTCATCGACGGACAGCAGAGACTCACTGCCCTTCTGAGCTCCCTGTACGGCGTACCCGTGCGAGACAAGAACTTCAGGGAGCGTACGGTGAAGGTCGCCTACGACCCCATCGCACGCTCATTCAAGAATGCCGACGCCTCGACCGAGAAGGATTCGCGCTATGTGCCGGACGTATCCGAGGCCTTCGCGGCGAACCACGACAACAAGCTGAGCGCCTATCGCAGGGCGTTCATCAAGCGCCTTAACGAGGCGAATGCCAAAAAGGGAGAACCCGAACTCGACGATGACGGCGAGGATGCCGTCGAGAGCGGGCTCAACGCATTACTCGGGCTTGAGCGTTATCTTCTGCCGACGCTGGAGATTTCCGAATCGGCTGACGAGGAGACCGTATCGGACATCTTTGTGCGTGTGAACTCGCAAGGGCAGGCGCTTAAGCAGGATGACTTCATCATGACCCTGCTTTCGGTCTACGAACCTGCCATGAGGGAGCGTATAGAGGAGTTCTGCGCCATGAGCCATGCGCCCGCAAAGGGCACCTCGTACAACCCGCTCATGACCGTCTCGCCGACGCATATCATTCGCGCCACGGTGGGCGTGGGGTTCAAGAGGGGTCGCCTGCGTTATGCCTACCAGATTCTTCGCGGGCGAGATCTCAAGACAAAGGAAACGACGCCCGAGACGCGGGCTGAGAACTTTGCCACGTTCGGTCGCGCCCTCGATCTCGTGCTTGACTTGAACAACTGGCATGCCTTCATCAACACGCTGGCGGAGGCGGGCTACGTCTGCTCTGACCAGGTGGGGTCGGGCAACGCGCTCATGTTCTGCTATGCGTTCTACCTTATCGGGCGCTATGAGTTCGACATGGAGCCGCTGGCTGTGCGCGGGCTCGTGCGGCGCTGGTATTTCGCCGCAGCCATAACGGGGCTCTATGTGGGGTCCTTCGAATCCGAGTTCGAGCAGCAGCTTAACGACGTCTCGCGCCTTGAGACCGCCGATGAGTTCCGGGCGTACTTCGACCGTAGGCTCGCTGCCATCATGACGGACGATTATTTCTCCATCACGCTGCCCAGCTCCCTCGACGCAAACGAGGCGACGGGCCCGACCTGGTGGGGCTTCGTCGCGGCTCAGGTCGTGCTCGGTGCCAAGGCGCTGTTCAGCACGGCCCCGCTGTCCCAGCTCCTGCTCATGGGCTCGTCGGGCTCGAAGAAGGCGCTGGACAAGCACCACCTGTTCCCGGACAACTACCTGAAGTCCAGGGGCTACCTCTCGCAGCGTAGCAACAGGGGCAACTTCACCCTCGTGGACTACCAGAACAACATCTACATCTCGGACGACGCCCCGAGCGAGTACGTCAGGAAGTACCGCGACTCGCTGGGGGAGGACGAGTACCGCCGCAACTGCGAGGAGCATGCCCTGCCCATAGGGTTCGAGGACCTCGATTACGAGGAGTTCCTCGGCAGGCGCAGGCGTCTCATGGGCGAGCTGGTGAAGAGGGCGTACGAGCAGTTGTAGGCTCGCGCCATGGACCCGCCCCTGAGGGTCGGGGCGTAGCAATCGGCCTTGCGGCCGATGGGTCCCGCTCATGGGCGGGCCCCCCGCGACGCGAGGCGTCGCTCTCGCTGCGGCTCCCTGCAACGCTCCCCATGGGTCGCGTTTCGTCCGCCTCCGCTCACGCCGGCGCTCACCCGCCCGGGCTCGCGTTGCCCCTGACAAGTGGCTCGCTCCGTGCGGGCAAGATATGGATTCCGTTGCACGGAATCATCTTGCCGCCTGCGGCGGGGGCGAACCGCTCCGAAGTCGCTCTCGCCAAAAGGGGCCGGGACGCCTGTTGCGTCCCGGCCCAAATGCTCAGTCCCCTCGCCCGTTCTGGTTCTCGAGCGCCTTGCGCTCAAGCTCCCAGAACGCCCTCATCGCCGTCGCTATCCCACGCAGCGTGAAGCGGACGACGAGGCCGCTCGAGTGGTCGACCGCGAAGCCGAGCCTGCCGCCGTTGACCTTCCGCACAGCCCCGAGGGCCTTCGAGAAGAATCGGTACTGGAGGCTCCCGCCCTTCGACCTGGCGAGCTCGATGCCGTCCCGCCTGAGCCGCCGCTCAAGCTCGCCCATCCGGTCGGGGCAGTCGCGCATGCGCCCGACCTCCTCGATCCGGCGGGCGACCGCGACGCGGATGCGGGCGTTCTCCGAGCGCTCGGCCTGCCCCTTTCGGGCCATGTCGCGCTCTTCCGTGCCGGGTTGCCTCGCGTGGACGCGCGAGTTGGCCTTGCCGCGCTCAAGCTGCCTGAGTCCATACCTCCCGTCCAGGGTACGGACGGTCTTCACGCGTGATGCCGCCGCCTTTCGGGCGGGGCCCTCGTCGAGCCTTCGGCCGGTTTCCAGATCACTGCGGTTGATGCCGAGGTGCACGGCGTAGCGGTCAGTGGCGTCCGCGCGGCAGCGCTCGCGGTGCAGCACCATCACGACCTCCTGGTTGGGGTAGCGCTCGGCCGCGTACTCCCTCGCATAGCGCATGCACAGCTCCGGCGTCATCTTCCCGCCGTTGAGGTCGCACTCGTCTGGGAGGAACCCGAGTATCTGGTGCTGCATGTAGGTACACTTGGCACCGGCCTTGCCGGGCCTGTCGTGACCCATGGCCGCCCTCGTGTCCGCCATCTCCTGAAACCAGCGGTCATCGTCGATGATGTTCTGCGTGCCGTGGGCGAGCGCCTTGTCGCGGTCCCAGGAGAGGTAATCCCTGAGTCTCGCGAGGTGCCTCTCGCTGCAGACGCTCGTCTGCTTTATCGCCGTCATGGTCGCCTCCCTAGTCGAGCGAGAGCCCGCTGAATTTGCCGCCCGGCTTGCTCCCGTTCTTCTTCTCCGGCTCGGGCCACTTTGGGCACCAGGTCGAGGCCTCCTCGCGCATCTTCCCAGCAGCTGACTCGTCGAGGCGGCGCTGGTAGGCGCGACGGTTCTCCGCCTCGTGCTCGGGGGTCCCGAGGTCGAAGTGCTCCCTTGTGGGCGTGTTGGTGCAGTCGGTGACGGGGGAGCGGAAGACGCCGGCTCGACATGCGGGCATACCGTTGTCCGCGTGCTTCACGACGATGATCCCGTCCCGGTCCGGGGCCATGCCGCGCCACTCCCAGGGGTGTATCACGTCGTCGGCGCTCTCGCTGTAGGACGTCGAGGATGACGTGCCCGACGCGGCCCTGCCGTTGCTTGTGCCCTGCGTGTGGCGCGTGGTCTTGCCGATGAGCTCGGTGAAGTACCGGCGGTCCTCCTCCTCGGCGAGCTTCATCGCAATCTTGACCCCGCAGTTCGCGAGGATCTTCCTGCGGCCGTCTCTCTCGCCATACTTGTTGAGCTGGGATACGTCCTGCGTCGCGCCGACCCAGAACGTCCCGCACCCGCGCCCGAGACTGAGGAGGGCGGGCAGGCACTCGACGCGGGGCAGGTTGCCCCACTCGTCGCCGAGTATCTGCACGGGGCGGGGGAGCCTGCCGCCGTTCACGTCCGCGACCGCCTGGACCGAAGCCCAGAGCTGCGAGAGGAACATCGCCGCGATGCAGTTGTAGGGGGAGCCCTCGTCGAGCACGTGGAGGAAGACGGCGCTCTTCTCCGTGAGTACCGTGTGCGGGTCGATGTCGGAGCCGGAGGTCATCCAGGCGACCGGGGCGGAGGAGAACGGGCGCAGGGCGACCTTGAGCGTCGAGAGAATGCTCCTGAGCTCGTTGCCGCCCGAGGAGACGAACTGCGACGCCCTGCCCTTGGCGGGGTGGCCGCTCGGCAGAGCGCGGAAGACGGCCTTCAGGGGCTCGGACGGGTCGTCTCCCTCGGCCTCGGTGCCGCGGTCCAGGACCTCGCAGACGGTCGCGAGGTGCTTTGATTCCTCGGGACACTCGTCGGACATGGAGACCAGCAGGACCAGGGCCGAGAGCAGGCCCCTGGCCGAGGCGGTCCAGTGCGAGCCCTTGTCTTTCTCGTCGTCCTGCACCACGAGCTCCGCGATGGCGTCCGCCGCCTGCTCGGCCTCCTGGTCGCGTCCCTCGGCATGGAGGTCGAGCACCTGCTTGAGCGGGTTGAACCTCTGTCCCCTATAGGGGTGCTGCGTGTCGAGAAGCAGGACGCGATAGCCGCGACGGGCCAGCTCGTCGCCCGTGAGTTCTATGAGCTCGTTTTTCACGTCGGAGACGATTAGGGTCGCAGGCTCGGATCCGTTGGAAGCGCCGCCGTAGCTGAGCAGGTCGATTGAGGGGAGATAGAGGAAGCGACTCTTACCTGACCCGGTGGCCCCTGACACGAAGGCCATCTTCTTGGGCTCGTAGAGATAGCAGGGTTTGCCGTGATACTTGGTGAACCCATAGACGAACCCACGTGACGAGGGATTCGTCGAGCCGTCCCAGGTCATGGACCCTTTTATGACCTCGCGACCCGTCTTGACGTGGGCGTCGCCGAGCACGCCGCCGTCCTCGGCCCTCGCGTTGAGGGTGGTCGAGTAGGCGATGAGAGCGCAGATGCAAAAGGCAAGGAGGAAGGTCAGCAGGGTTCCGAGCGGGCAGGCAGTGAACGCACCCGTGAGCCACCAGCCGAGGACGGTATCCACGCCGAACGACGACGGAATCGCAGCCGCGCCTAACGGTGTCCCGGCGACGAAATCGTCGACGGGGACGGCGAGGACGGGGCATGCGAGGATCGCTAGGAGAAGAGATGATATGAGCGCTGTGGGCATCTTGGTTTTCATGATCATTCTCGATTCTTGGAGATGAGGTTCGATAGCTGCGAGGCCGTGCTCGATACCAGACGGACGGCCTCCGCGAGCTGTTGGGCCGTCTGCGTATCCACGCCATAGGCGTTTGCGGTGCAAACGGCCTGGTTGAGGTTTCCGCCCTGCTTCTTCATCTGATGAAGAAGCTGCCGCAGCGTCGCCTCGTCGGCGATCCTGACGGGCTTCTCACCGATGAGGAGGGCGGCTTCGCGCATGAACGTCGATGGGGCCATACCAAAAGAGGAGGAGCGCACCGTGATGGCGGCACGCTCCTCCTCGGTCATGCGGACGTTTATATGCGCGGTCTTGGCTTTGCCACGCATGGGCTAGCCCCTGTCGTGGAAGGTGGCGCGCGCACCGTCGAAGTCGAGTCGGGACTCGCCCAGCGTGCCGTAGCGGTTCTTGAGGGCGACGAGCTTGAGGGGCGTGCCGGTTGCGGGAGACTCGTAGGGCCACTCGGGCTTGTCATTGTCATCGGCGAGGTAGAGCACCGAGTCAAAGCCGTACTCGACAGCGGAGGAACCACCGAACATGGCGAGGTTGGGCCTGGCCGACTTCCCGGAATCGTAGGACTTGCGAGTGGTCGAGCTCAGTGCGATGACGGGAGAGCCATAGAGGTTCGAGATTTCGCGGAGGCCCTTCACGCATGCTGTGATAGCCAATCGCTCGTCGATGAACTGCTGGTCCGCCGTGACGCCGCAGGCGAGGAGCTGGAGGTAGTCAATGAAGACGATGGGGACCTCGCCGCGCTCGCGTGTTACCAGCCCGACGAGGTTGGAGAGCTCCACGGTGTTGAGCGGGCCGGTGATGCAGAGATTGGGGGCGATCTGGGTGCGATATTTGTCGAGTGCAGCCTCGAAAGTCGTGTGCTTAGGGTGATTCTGGGTCGCGCAGCTGGAGACCTCGGACAACGCGACTTTGCCGTCGCTGAGACGCGCCAGACTCTTTTCGATCAGCTTGTGCGCGGGAAGCTCGGCGGAAACGTAGATTACCGGGTGCCCGTCTGCCGCGAGCTTGTCGGCCTCCTGGAGTGCCAGTGTCGTCTTGCCCTTGCCCGGGGCGGTCCCGATTGCGTAGTTGAGCCCGGGGTAGACACCGCCGAGGATGCTGTTGAGTGCGTCGAGCCCGAAGGAGGCGATGGGTTTGTCTTCCTGAAGGGCGTGGACGTGCTCGTCGAGCACATCAAGCTCGAAGACGAGGGGATTGACGTTCGGGCGCTGCATTACTCGCTCGCCCCCTCTGCCAGCTTGTGGAAGTAGTCGAACAGGTCCTCTTCCATGACGAAGTACTGGTTGGCGATGCTAAAGCAGTGGTGGGTGGACTTCATGAGCTTGATGGCGCTGGATTGTCCGATGCCGGTGAGGATCTGAACGTCCAGGCGGCTCATGATGCGCTTGGTGCCGACATGGCGCAGGTTGATGCCTGCGGAGATGGCGTCGGTCTTGGGGTCATCTGCAAGATGCATGATAAACTCCTTGTTTGGGGCGCTCGGCTCCTCTTCGAGGTTTGGCGACTAAGAGAGGGGAGTCGGGTGCCGTTTTCTATTGCCAGTCGGAGCAGACCGTCTCCAGAAGGTCGCTCCATTTGCGGCGCAGCTCCGGGGTGTCCGGTGGTACGTGCTTGTTGCCGCACTTGTTAGCCGAGATGGTGACGCTCTCTTCAAGCGCGGAAAAAGCATCGGCGAGATAGGCGCATGTTGCGTTCAGGCCTCCAATCTCGTCGAAGTACTCAACTGCGAAGCGAACGAGGGCTGCTACGGGCGCTCGATTGAACTCCGTCGAGCACTCGTCCATCAGCGAGCGTCCGTACTTGACTGCACGGGACGTCTCGCAGTCGAGAAGGGGATTCGAGGGGTCGCTCCGGGTCTCGTGTTCCATGTAGTCGAGAACGGACTCGAAGCAACGTCGAAGGTGCGGTATGTCCATTGCACCGGTGTAGAGCGCAGTGCCGCAGCTCCTCTCGTGAATGAGCCTCGCTCCGAACTCGATTATGGGCTTATAGTCCGCTTCGGCGACGGTGCCGATTGCGCCGGTGACGTTCGAACGCAATACGTCCGACACACTCGTGAACAGGCTATCACCGCTGTAGACATTGAGCATTCTGTCCCTCGCGAACGCGGACGCGGGAAGCACCTTCTCGAAGACGAGTCCGATGATGGTTTTCGATTCGTCAGTTGCCCGCAGGTAAGCCTCGTCCGAAACCATCTGCGCGAAGGGGGCCCTGAGATTCTCGGGAATGCGAATTCGCTTCTCAGCCTTCTTTGCCAACGCCACTTATACTCACCTCCTTCCATTCAACTTGCGAATAATGTATCACCGTTCAGTCGATATGGCCCATGCGAGTGTCACTAATAGCCCACGATATGGAGAAATAGTGAAGTATCCAGTTGAAATAGCTAATTCTTAGATGAAAGCGATTCAAATACCTCAGCTGCGTTTCGGTCATTTGCCCTGATTGCATGGGTGTAGAAGTTTGCGGTTGTGCTTGCGGACGCATGGCCCATTCTCGCTTGAACGGTCTTTAAGTCGACGTTGCTCGCAACAAGGGCCGTTGCTGCCGTGTGCCTCAGGCCATGGGGAACGAGCCCTGAGTATCCGGTGCCTCGTGTGTGCAGTTTGCCGTTGCGCTTGAACTGGCTTGTCACGTTGGCGTACTCGCCATAGCCGTTGTCGACGCAGAAGTCCCTGAACCAGCGTGAATAGTTGTGTCCATCGGGTCGGGTGATACTGACGTGAAGGTTGCCGTTTTCGTCCTTATGCGGGCTGAGGGCGTGAACGATGGGGTCAGAGTTTCTCTGTCTTAGCCCGCGTTGCTCGAATAGGTTGCGCTGCCGCATCTTCCAGTCGTTTAGATACGCGGCCAGCGAAGAGTCTATAGACAGGATTCGCCTGCTCATTTCCGATTTTGGTGCCCTGAGCGTTTTGTCATTGGTGTACTGGCGGATGATTCGGATCTCCATCGCCTCGGGGTCGTAGTCTTCCCAACAGAGCCCCAGGGCCTCGCCTTTCCTGAGTCCTAGGTGGAATATGAGCATGGTGCAGACGGTCATCGGCCCCATGGGTTCGGATAGCAGGCATTTGGTGAATCGGGGCAGTTCGTCGGGTGGGAGGAAGTTACGCACTCTAAGGTCTGGCTTTGGGAGTTTGATGCTGATGCATGGGTTGCGCCCGATTAGCTCATTCTCCAGTGCGTCCTGCATGACCTGTTTGAGCTTGACGTGGATGCGACGAATCTCGGCCTCTGTGAATCTTCTGGTTGAGATTGCTTCGGCATACGCCCGTTTGATCTCGTCGGGCCTCAGCGCACCGAGGGGCATGTCGCCGAACAGCTCGCGTATATGGCGCACGTCATATTCCTCTCTTTGGAAAGAAAGAGGGGAGCCGAAGGAGCTTTCTCGGAGCCGATGGAAATCCTCGGCGTATCCGGAAACAGTGGTCGGCATGTCGCCAGCCGGTTCATAGGTCTCCAGCTCCTTCCGGTAGGCATCGAGCGCATTCGCCACCTCACCGGGCCAGTTCTTCGGGTTTTTGCTCTTGCAATGGATGGTTCTCTTGGGCGTCTTTAGGTATCTGACTCGTTTCCCGTTCTTGCCGGATTCGGGGTCGCGACCGAGAGAGAAGTAGATGCGGAAGGAACCGGGTTTTCCCTTGATCGGTTCGGAAGTGCCTTTGGCTGTGGGTTTGATTCTGGTTTCCATGGGTCTCCAGGGGTGGTGCGTTGGGTTAGCCTCGGGGGTGGGGCTTTGAGGGCCTCGCCCCCGAGGCTAACCCAAAAATTTCACCCCTGCAAGTCAAAATGAAGGGGTGAAGGGGTGTAAATAGGGTGAAATAGAAAACAAATCAAGAAGAGCAAAAACGGCAGAATAGCTAAATTACCTGCGGAAACAGAGATATTGATGAAAATGAAAAACCGCAGATAGGGTAAGAGCTCATGACCTCCTAAAGCGGGTGTCGACGGTTCGAATCCGCCCGGGGGCACCAGGGAATATGACGGCGTCGCGAGAGCGGCGCCGTTTCTGGTTTGTGGGAGCTGCCGGCGGATTCGGACCGTCGACACCCGCGTCACCAATTTCCCTGCGGGGGGAGTTTTCGAATCCGCCCGGGGGCACCAGAGGAATATCGAGCCCGGTACCGCTATGGTGCCGGGCTCTTCTGGTTCATGCCATGTCAAAAACGAAGCGCCCGCTTGCTGGGGGAGCAAGCGGGCGCCTGTGAGCGAATATGTTTGCGGCGAGAGCCGTGATGAGCGGTGGGGTGGCGACTAGTTGGTCGTACCGGAATCGTCACCCGTGCCCGAGCCAGAGCCCGAACCCGAGCCAGAAAGTGCGACCGTCAGCGTGATCGTGCTGTCGGTGGACTGCTTGCCGGTGGGGGAGACGCCCGTAACGGTGGCATCCTCGTTACCGCTCACGGGATTGCCGTTCTGGTCACAGAAGCCGATGTTATAGAAACCGGCGTTGTTGAGCGCGGTAACAGCGGCGGAAATGCTCTTACCGTACAGGTTGCCCGGGACGGCGGCCTTGCCGGACTTCTTGGCAATGACGACGGTAATCGTGGCGCCGGGCTTCTGCTTGCCGCTGGGGTTCCAGCTGATCACGGTGCCCTCGGTAACCGAGTCGTTCTCCTGGTAGCTAACGTCGACGCCAAAGCCTGCCATATCGAGGGCGTTGCGCGCCTGGGCCTCGGTCATGTCGGTCAGGTCGGGGACGGACGTGGTATCCGGGCCGCCCGAGACCTTGTACGAGATGGTCGTGCCCTTCGCGACTTCCTTACCGGCATCGGTGCCCTGCTCAAAGACCTGGCCCTCATCGGCCTCGTTGGCCTCCTCGGAGGCGTTGCCCTTCAGGCCAACGCTTGCCAACGCGGCTTCTGCCTGGTCCTTGGTCAGGCCGACAAGCTGGGGAACCTCAACCTTCTCGGAGGGCTTGGGGCCCTTGGAGATTACCAGGTTCACCTTGGTGCCCTTGGCCTTCTTGGTGTTGCCGTTGGGCGTCTGCTCGGCGACCTTGCCCTCGTCGACATCGTCGTTGTAGCTTTGGTCGATGGTGCCGACCTCGAGGCCGGCTTCCTTGATCAGCTCGACGGCAGTCTGCTGGTCCTTGCCCAGCACATCGGGCACGGTGACATGCTCGCCGCCAAAGAGTCCTGTGGCAAAGGCCACCACGATGCCGATGACGGCAACGGCTGCCACCACGGCGGCGATGATCTTGTTCTTGTTGGATTTGGGCTTTTCGACCTCGTAGGAGCCGGTGGAGCCCGAAACCGAGCTACGGGCGGTATTCTGGCCGCTCACGCCCGAGACGGGACGCACCATGGCGCGCGTTTGATCGGAAAGCTCGCGAGTCTTGGTGGCGCCCAGCTCACCGGGGGCACCGATGATGCGCGTGGGCTCCGAGACGTTGACGGCACGGCCGGACAGGTAGCTGTTGAGCACCTG
>CAVALS010000089.1:0-14487 GCA_963589385.1 Bacteroidaceae bacterium | reverse complement strand
CAAGAAGACCGACGTTGCCACCGCCGAGATAGCTCGGGGATACAGAATCCCCGAGGTCTGCCAGGGGAGTCAGTTCGGGGATGAGAAGCTTAGGCTGACCCGTCGTCAGTCCGTCGAATGTCACCGCGCAGATCGGGACCGTCACGTCAGCGTCACCGTCCAGGATAGAGCCTTTCGGCACCGACGGCGCGGCGGCGCTCGAGCCGGGGGTTCCCTGGAGCACCTTCCACTCGACCGTCTCGACAAGGGTCGGGCTGGACCCGCTCACATCGCGGGCGTAATGGACGCAAATGTAGTCCATGCGCTTCTTGCCTTGCGAGCCGCTCGCCACCTTGACGTCCTCGGGCGCGGTGACACCGATATGGCGACCCTGCACGATCATGTCGCCGGTCGCGATACGGACGGTGTTCGCGTCGACGAGAGATGGGGCCAGTTTGCCGCCCGTCTGCAGCACATAGCTGCCAGTGCCGACTTCGCCCGCAATGCGGCGCCCGTCGTCGGCCGAGCTGACGTGTGGCACGCCCGCTTTACCGGTCACTATCTCCATTTAAGCCGTCCTTTCCCATATAAAGCCGTTCTGGCTGTCCCGCATGACCCACGTTCCCCCATAGGTGGCACCTGGGTTTTTGCCCTTGCTTTCCATATAGAGGGAACCCACAGGGTGTGCGGCGAGGAACGTCTGGGCGGTCGAGGCTGCAGGACCCTGTGGCCCCGTCTCCCCGGCAGGCCCCTTTATGCTGCCCAACTTGATCCAGGCCATTTCGCCGTCACCCGCTAGGCCTTGTAGGTGTACAGGTTGCCCGTGCTCGCGTCGATGTAGACCGAACCGACCACGGCAGTACCTGTCGGTGCGCCGGTCCCGGCGGTCACTGAGGTGCCGTCGGCGCCCTTGGGCCCGATCGGGCCAGTCAGCCCGATCGGGCCGGTCTCCCCTCGCGGCCCCTGGGCCCCTTGCGCTCCCCTGGCGCCGGTATCGCCCTTATCGCCTTTGGGACCCTTCAGCGATCCGATGTTAGTCCACGCCATATCGCTCCCCCTTCACTAGGCACTCGTACCGTACTGGTAGACCTTAAAGCCGTCTGCCGTATCAATGTAGACGGCTCCCTCCTGCGACGCTGCCGTAGGAGCCCCTTGGCCGAACGTAATGCCTGGGCCAGCCGGCCCCTGTGCGCCCTTGGGGCCAGTGTCGCCCCTGTCACCCTTTTCGCCCGTGGCCCCCTTGTCGCCCTTGGGCCCCTTCATTTCGCCGAGGTCCGTCCACTGCGCATCACCGGTCGCGGCGGTTTTCACCCACATGTGGCCGTTGTCGCTCGTGACGTAGGTGTCGCCGATGGCGGCATCGGACGGCAGCGCGGACTCGCTGCTCACCGCGCCCTTGACCGTTATGGACGTGCCGTCGGCACCTTTGGGGCCAGTGTCGCCCGTTTCGCCTTTGGGCCCCTTGAGGCTCACGCCGTTGATGGCGGAACCGACTCGGGCGGTAGACCTGCCCGGATCCACCGCCGAAATGGGATAGACACTTCCCTTGGCGTCGAGCACGAGGTCGCCGACCTGCACGCCGTCAGACGGGGAAAGCGCCGAGAATGCGACTTCGCCTTCCGACGGGATATTGACGCTCGCCACGCGGACGCTGCCGCCCTTGGGGCCGGCGTTGCCGGTCGCGCCCTTGTCGCCTTTGGGGCCCTTGAGCGTTCCAACTTGGTTCCATGCGTTAGCCATTTGTATCTCCAATCTCGCCGTAGCGATAATAGGTGCCTGTCTCACTGTCGAGATAGAGGTCCCCGACGCGACCACCTATGGCGGGGGTGCCGCCCCCGACATACCACTTCGTGCCGGGCTCGCCTACGGCCCTCAGCTGCTCTCGCACCCAATCTTCGACATCAGCCCAGGTCTTGACCTCGTCATCGGTGTAGATGTAGCCGTCCGGCTTGGCCCTCGGGCACACCTTGAGCACGGCGCGCGCGTGCGTGTCGCGCCCATCGCTCGCCCAAACGGCCATGTCAACACCCGCAGTAAGCAGGAGCGAGGGCACCACGGCCTCTCCGCCCACGACCGGGACGACCAATGCGCGCTCCGATCCGGCGACGGCGAAATGTGCCTCCGTCACCCCCTGCAACGCGATGTGAACGCGCCGACCCGTATCCCATTGGTAAAGGGGCGGGCCGATGAGTTCTATCTGCTTCATAGCAGTCTCCTATCTCCCCACCGCACCAGGCGATGCGCCATACGTGGCGCTGTAGCCCGACCCCGCGGCCTTTACGATCTTGCTGCTGATCTCGACCGAGACCGTCACGTTTGGCGAATAGTACCTGGCCTCGACGATATCGCCGAGGCCGAACTCGACGCCCTCGTTGACCGTCACGGTCACGCTGCCCTCGGACTGCTTGTCCTTGAGTCGGCTGAGCGCCTGATCGCGGAGATCGTCGCCCTCGGTGTTGTTGGCGTCGTAGTACTCCTCGAGCTCGAAGACGCCGGCCATCGCCTTCACGGTGCCTACGCCGCCTTCCCGGTCGGCGTAGACGTCCACGACATCCCTGGCCGCAAGTTCGCCCTTGCCGGCCGCCTTGAGGTGATTGGTGACGAGCAGGTCGCTCTTGAGGTCGAAGTTTACGAGATCGGAGTCGACCCTGCCGCGCCAGTCTGTCACCTTCACCGCCTGGAGCCTGCACGATCCGCCCACCCACCTCGCATCGAGGCGAAGGCCTGCGGAGCGCATCGCCAGCCTAAGGTTGGTCCAAGCGTCGGGTACGTCCCTGTTGCATCGGTAGCTTACGCCCACCCCGGCGTCGGCATCTGGAACCGTGAAGAGGGAGCCGATGTCGAGCCGTTTAACCGCGGAGCGCAGCACGGCGTTTGCGTCCCCAGAGAGGACAAGGTAGTCCTGGCCCGGATCGGGCCACAGAAGGCGCTTCTCGAGCACTCCAGTCCAGGTCGACCCGGTCCAGTGCAGCTCGGACGAAGTGCGGCCAGTCTTGAGCTCAAAGCCCTCGACGCGCCCGCCGATCTCCAGGCCGTCGGCGAAAACACGCCAAGCGGCCTCCGGCAACGGTACGGACGAGTCGCGCACCACGAGATCGAACGAGTTGTCGACGCCGTCGCCCCAGCCCGAGTCCATATCCAGCTCGAAGTCCGAAATCGGGAAAAGCGTCCTGCCGGCGCTGTCGGAGACTATGAGCTCCAAGGCGGCTCCCCCTCCTCAAGATAATGGGTCATGGTGAAGCCGAACGAGCCGTCCCACGAGACGGAGGACGTGCCCGGCCGCAGCTGCTCGAAGCAATAGGAGCCGCTTCCCGCGCCCTCTCCGCGCATGCCGTCGGCGAAGCGGTCCTCGGTCTCACCGTACATGCCGACGAGCTTGATCGTCTTGGGGAAGCTCGAGCCGTCGATGATAAGCCTGGAGCCGCCAGGCACTTCAACGTCCGCGGAGTAGACGTTGATGAAGTCTCCCTGCGTCACGGTGATGCGCGGTGACGACGCGGGACCGAAGATCGTGAGCTTAAGGTCGGCAGGCACCAGCCCGTCGACGGTGACCGACCGGCTTGCGACCGATCCGCCGTAGTCGAACTCGAAGTCATGGGGGAAGTCCAGGCCGGTCTGGTCCTCGTCCTCCCGGGCGTAGAACTCCTGGGCGACCTCGCGCCGCCAGGATCCGTCGAGCAGCAGCACGGTAAGTGTAGCGGCGATGCCCCGCCTGCCGTAAATCTCCGAGGTCTCGGACTTCGCGATATAGGCGCGCTGGTACCAAACACCGTCGACAACGAGGCGGCCGGGCTCGCCGACGGAGATATCCCTGTCCGCGAACCGCCTGAGCCTGTCGGCAGCCGCCGAGGACAGCACGGCATCGACCGTCGCCTCCCTCGCGTCTCGCGAGATGCCGTAGGCGCCGCGCCACGAGAGGTCGTAGCTCCACTCGCGCGAGCGCACGCCCGCAGCGGTGCCGACGAAGACGCCGTTGCCATCGAGGTCGACGCTCTCGCCCGATGACGACACGTAGTGCATTCTATGCATGTGCCACCGCCCTGATGTGTCTGTCGAGGTCGCGCTCGAGCGTGACCGGCGTGTACTCCCGGATGATTGTCGGAAGGTTTCGGTCGAGCCATGCGATGACCGCACCGCCGTCCGAGCCGCCGCCGACATCCATCGTCTGGGCGACCCCCCTGCCGATCCCGCCCAGCACCTTAGGGCTCAGCGGGATGGCCGCCTCGTCGTATCGCCGGTTGTCGCCGATTCCGATGACACGCGGGCTGTTCGGTCCGAAGACCGCGCCGCCGGCGTACCAGTTAACGTTGACCGACGGGACCGAACCCGTCTGTGCGTCGAACTTGCCGCTCATCGAGAAGTGCGGCAGCGGTCCCACGTTGATGCGCGGAAGCGTGAGCCGCATCGATCCGACCTCGGCCGACATCTGTCGGCAGGCCCCCATGATTGCGGAGCGGGCGGCGTTTGCCGCATCCCTGGCGGAAGCCGAGAAGCGGTTGAAGGATGCGCCCGAACGGACGCCGAACGAGACTGCGGACGCCGACGCCGACGCCATGCTCGCCGCGACCATGGAGGCCACTGCTGCCACGGAGACGGAAAGCAGCAGGGCCGACGCCGAAGCCGCCCCGCAGGAGGCGGAGAAAGACGCCAGAGACGGCGGCGCGGCGGCAAGGGCGGGAGCGGCGGCCGCCGCCGAAGCGGCAAGCGCACCAAGGCCGGCTGCGGCACCGGGGGCGCCGGAGGATATCTTGGGAATCGCCTTCCCCATGGCTCCGAGCCCGTCAGCCGAGGTCGAAATGGAAGCGGCTGCGCCCGCCATGGCGACGTCGAGCGCAGCCATTCCAAGAGCGAGGGCGGCGGTCGCAAGCGACGCAGCCGTGGCGCCGACGGCGAAAACCGCGAGTCCGGCCCCCGCGACAATCGACCCCACGCCGAGCATGATGAGGCCGACGCCGCCGACGATGGCGGCGGCGCCGAGGGCCGCAGTGGTGGCGGCAAGGGGCGTCGCGAGAGCGGAGCAGGTCGACAGGCCGGCGCCCGCCAAGAGACCGCCGGCGCCCATGACGATAAGGCCGACGCCCGCGACGGTGGCGGCGATGCCGAGAGCCGCCGAGGCGACCGCACATGCCGCTGCCCCGGCGGCGAGCGCCAGCAGCCCTCCCGACGCCATGAGGGCACCGGGGGCCAGCACGAACAGGGAGGCTCCGAGCGCGGCTATGCCGACGGCGGCCTCGGGGCCGCAGGCGGCGATGGTCGGCAGCGCGAGTGACATAATCGCGAGGCCGGTGGCTGCGAGCAGGATGCCCACGCCAGCGAGCGCGACGGCGGCGCCGAAGGCGACCATGCCGACGGAGCCGGCAGTCAGGGCGGGCCCGAGCGCGGCGGCGCCAAGCGCCAGCCCGGCGATGACCGCCACCATTGCCGCCATGCCGATTGCGGCCTGAGGCCCCGCCTCGCCGAGCTTTATCGCGGAGAGGGCGAGAAGGCCGATGCCGCCGCACGCCAGCAGAACGCCGGCTCCAACCATGAGGACGGCCGCGCCGAACGATGTCATCTTACCGGCCGCCGCGCCCGCGGCTGTGCCAGCTGCGGTCTCTCCCGCCGCCGTTGTGGCAAGACCTGCACCAGCAGCGGGTGCGGATGCCCCTAGGGACAGCAGGGCGCCGCCGATGACCTTCAGGAGCGAGCCCACAGGGCCGCCGGCGACTTTCATGACGAGGAAGGCGCCGCCGACGGCCTTGACGACCGGGGCGACCTCCTCGGAATGCCCGGAGACCCACTGAAATGCGTCGCCCACCGAGCGAATGACCGGCTCGGCGGCCTCGAAGGCGTCGTCGAGGGCGTTTGCGGCATCCGCCGCGCCCTCGGCGGGACTCGACCACCCGGTGATCTGCGATACGGTCGACCATATGGCGTCGCCCATGGAGGACGCCGTGTAACCAAGCGCGTCGAGCGTCCCTGCGAAGGACTCCGCCGCCTCGTTGTCGCCCAGCGCCTCGCAGAATGCGGAGGTCACCTCGACCGCGCCGGCGAACGCGTCCCCTGCGACCGAGACACCGCCTGCGATCACATCAGAAAACACGGCGGCGAACGATGACGCCGCGCCTTGGATGCTCGGGTCGGCCATCGCGTCGGTGACGGCGCCGAACGCGCCATTTACAGCACCCTTCACGCCGTCGATTACGCCGACTATGTTGGACGCGCCGATGGCGCCGATGATCTTGGCGACGCCCTTGGGGAAGGCGTTGCACATGTTGGAGAACGACGTCTTGATGCCGCCCGTCGCGGCCTTTGCCTGCTCAGAGAAGCTCGTGATGCCGTCCGCGCCGTTCTTGTCGAGGTCGACCACGGCGTCAGCGAAATCCGAGACCGAGACCCTGCCGTCCTTCATCGCCTGGTAGAGGTCGGATGCCGAAGCGCTCTGCCCGAGCATGGACTTCGCCACCTGGTCGAGCTGGCCAGGCATCGCCTGCTGGATGCTCATCCAGGTATCCATCTCCATCTTGTTGGTGGAGACGGCCTTGGTGAGCTGCGTCATGGCGTTGGACTGGATATC
This sequence comes from Bacteroidaceae bacterium, assembly GCA_963589385.1. GTDB lineage: Bacteria > Actinomycetota > Coriobacteriia > Coriobacteriales > Coriobacteriaceae > Collinsella. The sequence goes on along the minus strand of CAVALS010000089.1, from coordinate 7,952 downwards.
CTCGGACGCACCGCCAGCGAGGACGGCATCGTTGAATGCGAGGTAGCGGTCGGTCGCCTGGTCAATCGACTTGGACGAAGGAGCGAGCTGCTGCACGCCCGTCGCCGCCGCGTCGAGCCTCGTGGGAAGCTCCGACAGTCTGTCAGACAGGGTGTCGATGCTCCTCTGCGACTCGTCCGCCCCGTAGCCGAGCGACTGGAGGACCTTGGGGAAGTTGTTGAGCGTGTCGACGCGCGCAACCGCGGCGTCCACGCTCGAGGACACTGTCGAGACGACCCTCTGCACCACGCCGGCAACGACGCCGGTGATGACCGCGGCCTTTGCCGAGAAGCCCGAGGCGACCTTGCTCGCCATGTTCCCGCCCGCCGTGGTTCCGGTCGAGCCGAACACGGAGTTGACGGAGGAGAGCCCGTCCCCGACGGCGCACAGCAGGCCGCCAGAAAAGGCGGCGGCCTTCCCAAGCACGCCACCAGAAAAAGCAGCGCCCGAGGCCCTGCCCGAGCGCGAGAACGCCCCGGCGGCCCCCGATAGGGACCCGGTCAGTTTCGCCACGAACCCCGAGCCGGCGGTTTTACCCGCCGCGCCGCAAAACGCCTTGCCGAACTTAGAGCCCGTCGATGCGCCGGATCCGGACAGCGAGCTGTCGACCTTCGAGGCGAAGCCGTCCATGGACGGCATTACCTTCACGCTAACAGATCCTACGTTTGCCGCCACATTGCCTCCCTACTCATCGACGCCGAGCGCCGCCGCTATCTCTTCCCTCGCCGCCAGCGCCGAGTCCCTACGGCGCTCGTTTCTGGCGCGCTCGCCCGGCGATATGATCCGCTGCGGGGCATTGACACGCTTTTTGGCATCCTCGGTGAACCCGTAGTGGAAGCACCTGAGCTCGTGCTCGATCATGTCGAGCAGGCGCGTCTTGTCGTCCCACAGGTTGTCGGGCTCCAGCCGCACGGAGACCCGCGAGCGCGCCGGCAGCTGGGAGTAGAGGACCTGCCAGCGGCAAAGGTCCTCGTCCGTCGCCCCGTCGAACCCGCCGCCGAGGGGAAGGTCGATGCCGTACGTCTGTCGGAAGTCGGCGACGACCTCTCCCCTCATGCAGGTCCAGGCGGCGGCGAAGCTTGCTAGTTTTTTGCCGCGGCCTCCATGGCGGCCTGGAAGAATGCGCCCCAGCGCTCCGCCGAGCAGCCCTGCCCGTCATCGCCGAGCGCGTCCATGTACTCGACGGTCTTGCCGTCGAAGATCTCGTCCATCGCGTCCCACACCTCGTGCATCTTCTCGGGGATGCCGTCGTAGGCCATGGCGCGCTGCACCTTCATGGACTGGATGGCCTTCTTGTTGATCTGGTACTTCTTGCCGTCGAACTCGAACTCGAGCGCGCCCTCGGGGCGCTTGGCCGCCATTAGGCCGCCGCCGTCTCGGTCGACTCGATGTAGTCGTAGCAGGTGTTGCCGTCCTCGTCGGTGAGGTACTTCATCGTCAGGGCACGCTGGCACAGCTCGGAACTGGCGATGGTGAGGTCGTCGAGCTCGGAGGACTGGCCGCGCGGCACGACCTTGGTCCAGGCGCGGCCGTTCTTGAGGAGCAGAAGCAGCACGTAGGCGAAGGTCGGGTGGGAGTCGGAGTTGTGCTTGACGGTGATCAGGCCGCCCTTGTCGGTGACGTTGCCGTCGCCGTACTGGCGCTTCAGGGTCTCGGCTTTGATCTCGGCGAATGTGAGCTGCGCGGACTCGACTCGGTTGGAGTTGCTCGAGTCCATGAGGTCGCCGTTCATGTCGACGGTGTCGTTGGAGTCCTCGGAGACGGACTCGACGTAGCCGTCCTCGGAGATGAAGCCGAGGCACTTGAAGGCCGGGTCGAGCTCGCTCTTGTTCTTGATGACCTTGGCTGGCAGGGTGGTGCCCACGGGGGCGGAGAAGATGTAGCCGCCCTTCACGCCCTTGCCGGCGCTGACGTTGTTAGAGTTGTTGGAGTTGTTCGCGTTGCTGACTTCGGCCATTCGCGCGTTCCTTTCTACTACTCGCAGACCCAGAGCTGGACCTGCACCACGTACCTCGCCCTGCGCGTGTCAGGGTCGGGCATCTTGTATTGGTTCGTGACCTCCGGGTGGAAGACGTTGGGCAGCTCGTCCTCAAGGGACGGGACGGCCGCCTTCACCTTCTCGGCGAGGGCTTTCGCCGGCTTCCTGCCGCCCTTGCCCTCGGTCCCCCAGCAGTCGATGTCGAGCTGTACCGGCTCCAGGAAGCCACCGCCCCCTCCGACCTGCTCGACGGTGACGTACGGCTCCGGGTGACCGGCGACCGGCTCGAGCGTCGCGTCCGAATCGGTGAGCTCGCACAGGCAACGCGCGACTTCGGCCTCAATATCCATGTGGTCATCCCTTCGAAGACAGGGCCGCCTTGGTCAGCAGCTTGTGCTTGGCCTGCGCGCGTTTTGCGTGACTCGTGTTCGCGCGAACCGAGAAGCCCTTCGCGAGCTTGCCCTGGCACTTCCTGACGGTGAATGCCGGGACGTCGTGGCCGTCAGGCGAGAGCATCGACGTCGCGCGGGCGGCGATACCCTCGGCCTTGCCCCTGAGCATGCCCTGGAGCGCGGCGTTGCCGTCCATCGCCTCGGCGTAGCCGACGCGATTCCATTTGAACTTCCCCCAGATGTACTCTCTAGCCATCGGCCGCCTCCAGCTCGACCGGGTAGCACCAGCGTCCCGGGCACACCTCGGGGGCGTAGGGCCTCGGGTCGCCCACGACGCGCAGCTCCTCGCCGCGCACGCGGACCGAGCAGCCCTTGAGGCGGGTGCCGGCCATGTCCCTCGGGAGATGCACCGTGTATGCCACGGTGGCGCCCTCCGGCCGCGAAGCATCGAGGTCTGCGGTGGCGCCGGGCGCCACGACGGCATCGACCTCGCGCTCATCTACCGCTTCAGAGACAGGCTCGTGGAGGTCGTCGTACACCGTCTTGTGGGAGATGACCGTAACCGTCTCGGTCGGTATCCCCGCCATCGGCATCACGCCTCCTCCCAGCGGTCAGCGGCGGTCATGGGCGGGATACTGCGCACGCGGCACCCGGCCAGACCGAGCCGCTTGAGGTCGGAGCGCCCCAGGTAGAGGTCTCCAGTCGGGTTGGCGAACGTGACGCTCGCCGAGTACGGCCCGGTCGTCTGCGACTGCTGGGTGATGCCGGCCATGGCACCGGGCGCGTTGACCGCCCGGGCGACCATGGCCACGCAGACGGACTTCACGTTCTCATCGAACGTGGGGTTCGAGCCGGCGAGGTACTGGACACCCATACGGCGCCGATATGCCCCGCGCAGGTACGCCGAGGCATCCTCGAGCAGCGCGGCAACCCTGGCCTCGTCCTCGGCGGCACCGCAGCGCGCCTCGTAGTCGGCAACAGTGGCGAAGGCGCCCACTAGAGCGTCTCCAGGATGGCGATGAGCTCCGCCTTGGTCGCCTTGCGCGGGGCGAAGCCGTTGGCGGCCTCGATGGCATCGCGCAGCTGCTGCACGGTCATCTCGGGTGAAGGCTTCTTGTGCACGGGCTGCTCGGGTTCGTTGTCCACGACGTCCTCGCCCTCGTCCGCCTCGTCCTCGACGGGCTCCGCGCTAACCTCGGGCTCGGCGGGCGGGAGGTCAACATGGCCGAGGGCGGACAGTTCCGCGAAGCGCGCCTCGGTCAGCTCGACCTCCTCCCCCACGAGATGCACCGCGAGGGTCTCGCGGTCACGGTACGGGTAGGTGACCAAAGCGATCATGGATCCTCCTTAGGGTTGCCTAGGCGGTCGGGGCGATGGTGCCCTTGACCACGAAGTCGATGTACTCGGCGAAGAACACGAGGCCGACGTATGCCACGGTGTCGTAGGTCAGGCTCTTGAGCTCGGGCGAGTGGGACACGGCGATGTAGCCGCTCTCGTCGGAGTAGAAGCCGAACAGGTCGTCGCCGTCAGTCGGGGCGACGTAGACCTTGATGTTGTCCTTGACGGTGGCGTAGATCGTGCCGGCGGTCACGGAGCCGGTGGACACGAGCGTGCCCAGGCCCGCCCAGTTCTCGATGTAGGAGATGCCGAAGGCGCTGAAGACCTCGGACTCGCCGATCTGCTTGGCGAAGTCGACCGGGTTGGCGAAGTAGACGGTCTCGCCGCTGCCGAAGCCGTACTCCTCGGTGAGGTTGGACAGGGCGGCCCAGGCGTTCGCAGCGGTGGCCACGAGGCTCTTGCCGGTCGCGGCCGTGGTGCCCTCGGCGCCGAGGGCGGCGACGAAGTCCTTCTTGATGTTGCGCTGCATGTCGGAGATCATCGCGGCGTCGGTCTTGTCGACGGCGCCGTCGTAGCCGCGCTTCTTGACCTCCTGCAGCGTGGTCTGCTTGCGGTAGGGCTTGAGCGTCACCTCGAAGGTGGTCACGTCCTCGTAGGAGTAGCTGGAGAGCGGGATGTCCTGGCCGGGGGTGTAGGTGAGCTCGGAGAGCTTGCCGGTGATCTTCTTCTGATGGAGCGTCTCGCCCACGGCGGCGTGGATGGGCGCGCAGGTGGACAGCATCGCCGTGAGCTTCTCGAGCGACTTGGTGAAGGTGTTCACAAGGTCGACGTTGCGCGCGGCTGCGAGGGTCTTGATATCGGGCATTGGGGCCCCTTTCTCCCCTTACTTGAAGAGGTCGATGTTGGCGGCGATGGCCGCCATGCGTTCCTTCTTGTCCTCGATTCCGAGGATGTCCTTCTTGGAGGGCTTGCCCGGCTTGGGCTTGCCGCCGGCCTCGGGCGCCTTCGGCGCGCCGCCGGCCGGCTTCACGATGGCGGCGACGGCCTTGGCCTGCTCGGTGAGCGCGTCCTCGTCCTCGCCGTTGAGCGTGGCCACGATGGAGCGGTCGAGCCCGGTGGCCTTGGCCACGGAGTCGACGAGCGCGGATCGGGCGGCGCTGGCCTTGAGCGAGGCGTTCTCGCTCTCGAGCGCGCTCAGGCGCTCCTCGACGGTCGGGTCGGTCTTGGGCGCGGCGCCCTTGAGCTTGTCGAGCTCCTTGAGGTTCGCCTTCGAGCGGCTCTCCCACTTGCGCGACTCCTTCAGCGCCTCCTCATAGAGCGCCTTGTAGTCGGGCTCCTGACCTTCGTCTCCGCCCTGTGCAGGGTTGGTCGGATCGGTCTCGGCGGGCGTGGTCTCCTGAGCCATGCTCCCTCCATTTCTGCCCCGTGCGGGGCATCGTCTTGCCCCGTGCGGGGCGCTTTTCGGCATGAAAAAGGCCACCCGTGCGGATGGCCTGGTTCAACGTTTTGGTCGGGGCGGCGGGACTCGAACCCGCACGGGCGTTGCCCACGTGCTCCTGAGGCACGCGCGTCTGCCATTCCGCCACGCCCCGATGGCACCTGGCCGAGGAATCGAACCCCGGTAAGCGGTTTTGGAGACCGCCGCACTGCCATTGTGCTAGCCAGGTGTGTATAATCTGATTTGAAAAGCCCTGGGCGTGCTGGATAGCTAACCTGGGGCTTATTTCTTTATGTCGTCTATGGCCCCGCCCCTGGTCAACAAGATAACGCGGTCGATGTCATGCCTCGACATCCCGAGCCGCACGCGCTTCAGCGCGTCCTCTCTTGTCACAGGTACTTCCTCGCAGTTAAGCACGACAATAGAGGGCCTTACCGGCCCACCTTCCACCTTTTCGAACTGCCGCACTGCCTTTCTTATATTGCGCTCGATGAACCAAAGCCCGTTGACGCCAGACGCATCGCTTGTCGGGCTCTTCAGCTCGCATAGCTTGCCGTCGAGCAGCAGGTCGATATTGGAAAAGCCCTCCGGCGCGTCCTCCTTGCGGACGACGACCTCGTGACCGGCCGCCCGAAGCGCCTCGTGCGCCGCGAGGTCGTAGGACCCGCCGCGCTCGTGCGCGAAGGTCTCTTTCGGCTTCTTGTACACGACTGGAGGCCCAGGCGAACCGAGCACGGCACGCTTCGCCGCGTCCTTGCCGGCACTCGTCAGACTTTCGTCCTCGTCGATGTTCTTGAACTGTGCCCACCGCTCGCGCAGCTCCTCCGGCCGCACGCCCTCCACGAGTTCCGCGTCGGGGTCGTCCTCGAAGCCGGGGACGACCTTGCAGTCGCAGTGCCGGTGGAAGTGTTTGAACTCGCCGGCTGATTTGCGCGTGTGGTAGACCGCTCCGCGGCTCGCGAGCATGATGCAGAAGGTGCAGGTCTCGAAGCCCGTGGGGACGCGCGCGAAGCGCACGCCCTTGCCGCTGTCGCGGCCCACGTTGGAGATGATCGTCTCGTTCAGGCTGCGGAGCGCGTCGTTGCGGGCGTACTCGCCGCACGCCCTGGCGAACGCAGCGTCGCCGCCCTTCACGAGCTTCTTCGCCTGGTACCTGGCAACGGTATCGACCGATTCTGGCCTGTAGGTCGTCACGGTGACGGCCTGCTGCAGCCTGGCGCCCTCGCGCTCGGCGAGGGCGTCGTACCACTGCGCCGCGAACTCCGCCGCGACGTCGTCGTAGCCCTGGACAAAGCCCTCCATGATGAGCTTCGCGGCCTCGCGTTTCTCGGCGACGGTCGCGCCCTCGTGGGCGCGGCACCAGGCGAGCACGGCGGCCTCCACGTCGGATGCCGCCCCGTCTCCTATCTTCGCCACGGCCCGGTTGTAGGCCGCGAACTCAGCCGCGCTAATCATCGGCGGGCGGCGCGGGCTCCGCCGCCTGGGTGACGCCCGTCATCAGGTCGAGCGCCGCCGAGCGCGTCACGTTGCGTCTGATCTCGGACGAGACGTTGCGCACCTCGTCGTCATCGAGACCGTTGAGCCGCCAGAAGGTCGGCGTGCCGGCGAAGCCGTCCACCACAGACGCGAGCTTGATGGAGCTGTCTGTCTGCTGGGCCAGGGTCGGCATGGCGGGGTTCAGGAAGTGGACGGACACGCCGCAGGCGTCCTCCGCCTCCTCGTAGGAGCACCCGAGCTCGGTGGCGATCGCGGCGGTCGCGGCATTCGCCAGCGCCGCCTTGGCCTCGCGGATGAAGCTCTTGCACTTGAGGATGAGCGGCTCGTTCTCGGCGTAGATCGCCTCGGCGGAGCTGGGGTTGTCGCTCATGATGCCGAACTGCCCCACGTGGATGCCGGTCGCGGCGCTCATGCGCTTGCACAGGTTGCCGAAGTGCTCGGTCATGGGCTGCATGCTCGGCTGCGTGAGCTGGCCGAACTGCGGAATCGTGCCGTCCTCGGTCTTGGTGACCTCGAAGATGGAGCCGATAAAGGCGCTCCATTTGGTCTTGTCGGCGAACGCGTCTCCGTCGGTGCCCAGCAGGTACTTCTGCGTGGACGCGGCGAACGCGGCGGCGATCTCCTCGTTGACGTTGGCGCGCATGGCGCAGTCGATGTTCCAGCGCACCTCGGAGTTGATCCTGGACACGCCGAACGGTCGATCGTCGTCGGGGTTGTGAGGCATGACGAACATGGGCACGGCGCCCAGGCCATGCTCCACGTACTCCGCCGCCCACTCGTTGCGGCGAACCTCGCGGATGCGCACCATGCGGTCCGGCAGCATCACGTTGACCCAGTCCGGGCGGTTCGTGGGCCGCCCGCGGTCCTTGGCGAACGACACGACGAACATGCCGGAGGACAGGCACTCGTGGACGTCGTCCCAGATGCCCGTGCAGAGCGTCGGCGGGTACGCCGAGATGCGGGCGTGCCCGTCCTCGTCCGCCGTCACCACGAGCATGGAGAAGCAGTACTTGAGCGCGGAGTTGACGGCCTTGCCGACGCGCGTGGCCATCTTGTTGCGCTTGGCCACGGAGGTGAGCAGGCCGTCGAAGTCCTCGTCGTCGGGGCACGTGAACCCGTCGAAGGCGATGTGGTCGCGCATGACCTCCACGCACTTGTAGCCCCAGCCGCACGCGACCTCCAGGTCGCGCAGCGAGTCGGGCACGGCAATGCCGAGGTCCTTGAGCATGTTGCGCGCCTCGTAGTAGTCCGAGCGCAGGAGGTTGCCCCT